>NZ_JACJUP010001092.1:0-2377 GCF_014748295.1 Planktothrix sp. FACHB-1355
TGGTAATCGACCTGTATTGGTCAAAATTAAATCCACAGGCGGCGGTGGGCGAAATATGTTTGGTGTTAAACCAGATGGCGGCTCAGTTTCTGGATATAACTATCGATTGGGTTCGCAGTTCGTACAAGTCAAGAATATGAGCTACAACGGTAGTTTGCAAGTTGACAACGGTTCGGGGGTTGTCTACCGGATTGCAGGTGTGGGTGGTGGTGGATACAATATGTTTGCGCTCGTCAACGAAACAACTTGTCAGAGTTTACCAAATTATAACTACTTTATGGGTTGCAGCTACTATTAATAGCACGGCGATCGTTCTCCCACTTACTCTACCAACACAGGAGGCGATCGCTTTTATAGAGCGGTCAAATAACACTCGTAGGCGATCGCTTCTTTAATTAGATGAAACGAGTTTGAGCAATTATCTGTGGGATGAGAATGCCAAAAACTATCCTGTCCGACATAGGTTTGGAGTTTAATACCGTTCATCGGCTGGTTATCGAATTAATTGTAAGCTGGCTTTGCTTCCAGTATAATAAGAGAACAAGTTAAAAATTCGGATTATGAGCCAAACTACTGCTTCAATCAACGCTAAATTGATTGACTCTCTCGCTCAAATTATCCTTTCTCTTACAGACGAAGAGCGGCGAATTTTAGCGCAAAAAGTTCAGTATCCATCCTTGTCTGGTGAGGAACTTCAAAATCAAAGAGAAGCTTTACAGCGTGACATCGCAATAGGTATGGAACAACTTAAGAATGGAGAGTACGCTGAGTACGATGATTCTACACTACCTAATTTGCTTGAAACCATCAAGATGCGGGGCAAGCAGCGGCTCGATCGGGAGCAATCCCAGTGAACCGGTACCGTTTGTCATAGCAAGCAGAGCAAGACTTAGAAGATATTTGGGTTTACCTGAAACAGCAAGATGAACTCTTAGCTGACAAACAGATTGCCCAAATTTTGGATCGACTTCCCATGTTGTCTCAGTTTCCTAAAATAGGTAACCAACGCGACGATCTGGTGGCAGGACTCAGGAGTTTTCCTGTTAAGCCATACATTATCTTTTACAATAAAATTGCAGATGGTATTGAAGTTGTCAGAGTTTTACACCAAGCCAGAGACATTGATAACTTGTTTCCATAATTGAACTATGAAGGCGATCGCTTTTAGAAACCGGGTTTCTTGTTTATAGCTAAATCTGAAAGCCTCTCATTTCTATGGTATTTCATCAATTATCTTT
This sequence comes from Planktothrix sp. FACHB-1355, assembly GCF_014748295.1. Lineage (NCBI taxonomy): Bacteria > Bacillati > Cyanobacteriota > Cyanophyceae > Oscillatoriales > Microcoleaceae > Planktothrix > Planktothrix sp. FACHB-1355. The sequence goes on from NZ_JACJUP010001092.1 coordinate 1,239, forward strand.
GTATTACTGGCGCACTCACAATTCCTTGCGCTTCCAAAAATGCCGCTACTCTTAAAACTAACGCTTCGTTGTAAGGTGCGGCAATAATTTGCACCCCCAAAGGCATATTGCCTTCGCGCTGAATGGGAACAGAAATAATAGGTAAACCGATAAATGATAAAGGTTGGGTAAATCTACCCAAATTGGGACGAACTAACATTTCTTCCCCGGCAATTACCATTTTTTCTTGTCCGATGGGAGGCGCAATGCAGGGTGTTGCGGGGGCGAGAATTATATCGACATTTTCAAAGATTTCCCGAACGCGATCGCGATACCACTGCCTAAACCGCTGTGCTTGAATATACCAGCTTGCCGGAATTAACGCACCTGCCAAAAACCGATCGCGTGTTGCCGGATCGAAATCGTTCGGGCGCGATCGCAAATCTTTCAAGTGTAAATTAGCACCTTCACTAGCTGTGATTACAAAAGCTGCTGCCCTTGCTCTCTCTGCTTCCGGTATCGTCACCCTATCTTTTACACCCAAAGCACTGGCAACTTTTGCTACTGCCTCTAACGCTTCCGGTTCCGCACCCCTGGCAAAATAATCATCTGCCACAGCAATTCGCAAATTCTCAATCCCCAGATTTAGCTGCGGCAAACAGCGTTCTGGCGGACGAGTTGTGCAAACCGGATCTGCCGGATCTGCGCCTTGAAGCACATCAAAAACTGCGGCAAGATCGCGCACCGACCGAGCAAACGGCCCAATATGGTCGAAACTGCCCGCAAATAATGCCGATCCCGCTCTTGACAAACGACCGTAAGTAGGCTTTAAACCGAAGATGCCGCAAAAAGCTGCGGGTACGCGAATGGAACCGTTGGTATCGGAACCGAGACTGATGGCCACTAAACCAGCCGCAACCGCAGCAGCAGAACCGCCAGAGGAACCGCCAGCGACTCGGTTGAAATCGTGGGGGTTGTGGGTAGCGCCGTAATGGCTGTTTTCGGTCACAAAACCGTAGGCGTACTCATCCATATTAGTAGCGCCCACCAGTACCGCACCGGCTTGTCTGAGTCTGGCGACGGCGGTAGCATCGCAGGTAGCAGGGGGTTTTGCGGCGTTAATTTTTGACCCTGCCAGAGTAGTTATACCGGCGATATCC
>NZ_JACJUP010001093.1:0-2372 GCF_014748295.1 Planktothrix sp. FACHB-1355
TGGTAACGAATTAGAGACAAATTCATTGAAGAAACAAACGAATATAGGAGATATTGGGGTATTGAAGCGATCGAATGAAATTGCGTTCCGAGTCGCTACGGAAAATCAACAAAATTTTCCCCGATTGTTGAGGGAAGCAACTTATAATAAGTATAAAGCTTCCATGTGGGTAGCAGCTAAACCGAATTTTACTTCCGTACAACCTGAGAAAGATGGTACGAGTTGGCGTTTGGGAAATCAACCCGCGAATCATTCTACAATCACTATTTCTACTACTCTGCGTGGCGGTCAAGGTTTATTAACGCTACCAGATGGAACATTTGAAATAGACGAATTACCAGTCAGTCGGATGGAGAAGAATAAGTATGGTGCGGTGAAAGTAGCTGGAAAAGTTAATAATATAACTTACGATATCCATTTTAATCATAATTTTTCTTTAGATAACTCACCAACAGAAGACGATTTGCAAATACCCGATCCAGAAAAGCCAGCACTTAATCAAATCCTTCGCCAACTGGATATCCAAGGTAAATCACCGCCAGAAATAGTAAACCGCGTCGATAAGTTTTTCCTGAAAAACTTTACTTATTCTCTCCAATTGGCTGGCAAAGAAAATCATGCAACTCCAATATCAACATTTTTACTGAAAACTCGCGCCGGACATTGCGAATATTTCGCGACTGCAACTACGCTTTTGTTGCGTGCAGCAGGTATCCCAGCGCGTTATGCGGTCGGTTATTCCGTTCGCGAATTTAGCAGTTTAGAAAATCAATATATTGTGCGAAGTCGCCATGCTCATGCTTGGACAATGGTATATTTGAATAAGAGATGGCAAATCTTAGATACAACGCCTGCGGATTGGACAAGCATTGAGGATGCAAACGCTTCTAAATTTGGATTTATTTCCGATTTATGGTCGCTGTTCACTTTCAAATTAGGAACTATCATCGGTAGTCAGGCTTTACAATATGGATGGTGGCTGATTTTGCCGTTGATATTAATTCCGATGTGGAGATTTGGTAATAAAAAAGGCGTGCGCCGTTTATCTGCAAAACGGATATTGCCGAAAGCAAAGGCTAAATCTGATTTGGTTACAAAGGATTCCGAATTTGCTGTAATCGAAAAAGCTTTAAATGAGTTAGGATTAACCCGTCACCCGTCCGAGTCTTTAAAATCCTGGATTAAACGGATGAAAGAGGAGTCAGCCGCATCTGACTTAATTGATGATATAATACCAATAGTCGAGCTTCATTACCGCGATCGCTTCGACCCCGCCGGTATTAAAGAGACGGAAAAAACTATCTTAAAATCTTCGATTCGATCGTGGCTAGACAAATATTATCCAGCCGAGGTTGGTAAAAAATGATTTTCAAATGGGCGATACTGGATTTGAACCAGTGACCCCATCCGTGTGAAGGATGTGCGCTACCACTGTGCTAATCGCCCGCGAATTTTTAATATAACACAGGTAGCGCCAATCTACAATCGGCAGCCAAAAATATCAATCACCTTGCGGGTACTCATCCCACAATCCAGTTGTTTCTCGCAAACTTAAATGGTCTCCATTGCCCAAAATCAAATGATCCAGCAGCGGTATCCCTAAAAACTGCGCCCCTACTAATAGCTGCTTTGTCAAATTAATATCTTCCTGACTCGGATCGACGTTGCCGCTGGGATGATTGTGCGCTACTATGACTCGCGTGGCTCCCTGGCGAATGACTTCCCGAAAAATCTCTCGCGGATGGGCTAATGTTTCTGTGGCTGTGCCGATCGTAATCACTTGAGTGCCCATCAACCTATTCTTGACATCCAGCAGCAAGATTGCAAAACGTTCCTGTTGCTGCCACATCAGGTCGTTACTCAAAGCAGCCGCAGCAGCGGCGGGACTTTCCACAGCTGTGCGATCGAGCGGTCGCGACGCAAAAGCTCTCTTTCCCAATTCGATCGCCGCTAAAATCGTCGTAGCTTTCGCAGGCCCAATGCCGGGAATCTTCATCAATTCAGCAGCGCTGATATCCCGCAACACCGCCAGCGGATCGCGCCCGTGTTGACTCAATTGTTGCAAAATATATTGTCCTAAGCCTACCGCAGAAAGTTTTCCCGGCCCCTGACCCGTACCGAGTAAAATCGCTATCAGTTCGGCAGTCGCAAGATTTTTAGGGCCATGAGTCATTAACCGCTCTCGCGGACGCTCGCTGGTGGGTATATCTGCAATGCGGAGGCAATAGGTCATAGATAGCACCGGCAATTCTGAAACACAAATATAACTACAGATGGTTGCGGTATTTAAATAAAAGATAATAAGCTTAATCTCCTAAGCAAGCTAACTATGGTCAGGGGTTAGGGGTTAGGGGTTAGGGTTTAGGGGAAGA
>NZ_JACJUP010001094.1:0-2344 GCF_014748295.1 Planktothrix sp. FACHB-1355
AGGCACTAGCAATTTATATGCAATCCGCTGCCATAAACCCTTCGCTCTCCCGTACTTAGTGTGATAAATTTTGCTAATCAATTTGCCGGTTGGCTTGAGCAGAGGGAAACTCAAGGGTCTAAAACTAATAAGTTAGATTTTGTACCTCTACGAAAGCTATAACGCTTGTATGACAGGCTTTCCAAAGCATTCATTACATTTTATTATCACTTCAAGTACGGAAGAGCCCAATTAGGGGCTAGAGCGCCAGTCCAGTAAAAGAGGTTGACAAAACAAATAAGGTGTGTATTTCTATAGAAACCTCGGCGACGGCGTTGCATTTGGATAGAAAAATTGTTGCCGATGGCGATCGATTGTCGCCCAAATGCTAATGCCTCCGGCACGCTACGCGAACGCCCCTACATAACAGATATTTCGTTATTTTTGTCAACCACTTTTACTGGACTGGCGCTCTAGGGGGCGCAGGGGCGCGGAAGAATAAATCTTTTCCTTTACCCTCTCCCCTCTCCCCTGTTCCCTCTTCCCTAGCCCCTTTACAAAAACATAGTTTCATCATTACCATCCATACCGCTTTGATTGGGGTCGTCAGTTGCTCCTTCGCTACGCTCAATCAGAAGTAGAGTCGAGTCAGCATCATCAGTTTGATTGACTATGATGTTTTTAGCAATCGTTGGTGTTTGCCTGGTGCTGCTTTCCAGAGAAGCGAGAGCTTGCTGACAAGCTGTATACTGTTGTAAAGAAAAGAGGGCACCACTTTTTTCCGCCAAATCTTTAGCAGCTTCATCCAACTGAGCCTCAAACAAACAAGCATTAGTAAGACTGGCTAACTGGAGATTTGCGCCCAAGAGATTGGCACCTGTCAAATTAGCTCCTTCCAGCTTAGCGGCAGAAAGATTGGTACCGGAAAGATTAGCATCCGTAAGATTTGTCCAAGATAAGTTAGTTTCCTGAAGATTTGCGCCAGCAAAATTGACACCCGCTAACTCAGCGCCAAAGAAATTTGTTTTCCAGAAGTTAGCCCCTGGCAAAACAACATCATTTAAACAAGTTTTAGATAAATTCAAGTACATCAAACTGCCTCTCGATCGCGCCCAGAAAGTATCTGGCGATAAAACCGCCGTGCGACCGATTAAAGTAAGCAATCGATCGGCATCGAATTCTTCTGTAACTTGTGCTTCCCCACAAGGAGAAAAAGGAATTTGTGCTTCTCGGTGACAAGCACACAGCAACTGAAAAAGATTGAGTCCCACAACTGCATCAATTTGCAAAACATTGAGGGGATTGCCCAAAGATTGTAACCCAGAGCGTGCTGTATGAGCCAACCCTTCATCTAACCATCGCCCTCGACAGTAAGCAGTCCAGAAACTGTTGAGCCGTTCTAACAAAATAGCGAAAGAAAACGATGTGCGATCGCGTGCTTCTTCTCGCCGCAGACGCTCAACGATCATTTCTTCAATTTCAGCCGAAAGTATGCCGTAACCCAATAAACTATAAATCTGTTGAGCGACGCGAGAAGGCGAGTCGATCGCAAAGATAACTTCCCCGTAAGCATCCGCCACTCTGCAAGCCAAAGATTTCAACTTTTCGGCTAAAGCTTCGGCGCAAAAATATTCTCCCAACTTGGCATGAAAAAAAGAAAGTTTGGCGGAATGGGAAAGGGAGGCAGAAAAATTGTTCACCACATGGCCTGCTTTGCTGCGATCGCATCTGCGAAAGTAAAAAGCAGGTAAGCCGGAAATAGCAGCACCCTCCGAAAATTCGCTCGCCAAACGGGTAGAAACGGCGCTTTCCGTGCAGCAGTTACGACCGCTTTGCAGTAAAATCAGAGCCGCGACTTGCATTTGTTGGCGAACTTGTTGGACAGACCGACCCTCCAGCAAAGATGCGATCGCTTCTGGAGTGCGACCGCTATTGGGCAAACCTTCTCGAACGGAAATCGACAGGCTATCGCTAGCTGAGATGCCGTCCCATGTTTCTCCCAATAACCACCGGCAAAGTCGATCGTAAATTTCAAACCTGATTTGAGAACCCCGCAAGGGAAAGATCCTTTCATCCAGTCGCCCGCAGCGATACAAAATCCCCAAGATCAGAAGCGTTAGGGGTTGATGCACGAGAACCGTCAAATCCTTAACTTCCGGTAATTGGCGAAAAACGCCACTCTGCTTGAGGAAGTTAAAGTAAGATTGGGCGATCGATTTCGGTTGGAGTTTAGACCAATTCTTGAACCACTGTTTGAGTTGCTCCTGATCTAAAGGTTGGATCGCCATTACCCGGAATGAAGCTGGCAGACTGTAAGCTAAGTGACTGAATAACTCGGAACGGCAAGTTATGACAATTTTGTGGC
>NZ_JACJUP010001095.1:0-2369 GCF_014748295.1 Planktothrix sp. FACHB-1355
ACAAGCAATCAGACAAGAATATTCCTGGCTTTCAGACGCAGAATATCGATTGGGCAGAAAACAAGTTTTAGCGAAATTTTTGCAACGAGAAAGGATATATTTTACCCCACAAATGTTTGCCACCTTGGAAGTGAAGGCTAGACAGAATATTCAAGAAGAAATAAAATCTTTATCGGAAGCAAACGGTAACAAAATATTATAGTGATTCCACAAACAAAAGCGATCGCCCAAACACTCCAATCCATCCTCAGCCCAGCCGCAGTCTGCGAGTGGGGCAACATCGAAATCGATCGACAAAAACACTTAAGCAAAGCAGTATCAGAAGACACTACTCCCAGCTGCATAGTTTATCCCAACACCCAGGAAGAACTAGCCCAAATCATCGCCTGCGCCCACCAGCAACGTTGGCGCGTCTTACCTTGCGGCAACGGCAGTAAACTGAGTTGGGGCGGCCTAGCTAAAGGGATAGATGTAATAATAAGCACCGAACGGCTCAACCGCGCGATCGAACACGCAGTAGGCGATTTAACCATCACAGTGGAAGCAGGCGCAAAATTCGCCGATATTCAGCCAATTTTGGCAAAAGCAGCACAATTTATCGCCCTCGACCCAGCTTATCCCCAAACAGCTACTATTGGCGGCATTGTCGCTACCGCTGATGCCGGTTCCTTGCGGCAACGATACGGCGGCGTTCGAGATATGCTGCTGGGAATTTCCTTTGTCCGTTACGATGGTCAAATTGCCAAAGCCGGTGGGCGCGTGGTAAAAAATGTAGCTGGATACGACTTGATGAAATTGTTTACAGGGTCGTTTGGAACTCTCGGCATTATTTCACAAGTTACGTTTCGACTTTATCCTTTGCCAGAAGCATCGCAAACCGTTGTGCTTACTGGCACAGCTGATGCGATCGCACAAGCTACCAAAACCCTTCTCGCCTCCGCCTTGACACCCACCGCCGTTGACTTGCTATCGACTCAGTTGGTAGCTAACCTGGGACTTGGTAAAGGGATGGGATTAGTTTCTCGCTTCCAAAGCGTCACAGAAAGCGTCCGAGAACAATCAAACCGACTGCTGGAAGTCGGGGAAAAGCTGAGTTTGCAATGCAGCAGCTACGCGGGAAATGATGAGGCTAATCTATGGCAACAATTACAACAATCAATGCAGGCGTCGGGCATAGAGTCTGCGATCGCTTGCAAAATAGGAGTATTACCCACTGCTGCTGTCGCCACTCTTTCCCAATTGGATAAGATTGCCTCTGGGCAGGGAATGGGTTTGATTCACGCTGGTAGCGGTTTGGGGGTATTGCGGTTTGAAAGTGAAAATGCAATTGATGGTGTGAAAAAAATGCGATCGCACTGTCAATCTCACAGCGGTTTCCTCACCGTTTTAGAAGCACCGATCTCTTTCAAACAAAAACTGGATATCTGGGGTTACTCCGGCAACGCCCTAGATTTAATGCGACGAATTAAACAGCAATTTGACCCAGAAAATATCTTCAGCCCACATCGTTTTGTCGGCGGTATTTAAAACTCTCTTGTGGGGTGGGCATCCTGCCCGCCCGATCGGGGCTGCCCCACAAGAGAATAGTAAACAGACACAAATCCAAACTACCCATGCAAACTTCAGAAGTTCCCTTATCAATTCCAGCAGATTCAGCTTCAAAAAATTTGAATGGTTTTGATAGCAAACAACCCCCCGATCCAAAACTAATCGATACCTGCGTTCATTGCGGATTTTGTCTTTCCACTTGTCCCAGCTATCGCGTAATTGGTAAAGAGATGGATTCGCCTAGAGGGCGGATTTATATGATGGATGCCATCAACGAAGGTGAAGCAGCCCTTGCGGAAGGCACTGTACAACATTTTGATAGTTGTTTGGGCTGTCTCGCCTGCGTCACCACTTGTCCGTCAGGCGTACAATACGACAAATTGATTGCCGCCACTCGTCCCCAAATCGAACGCAATTATCCCCGCAGTTTGCCAGACCAACTGTATAGAAAACTCATCTTTAACCTGTTTCCCTATCCGAATCGGTTGCGGTTTTTACTAGCGCCTTTGCTAATCTATCAGAAATTGGGATTTCCCAAATTCTTTCGCGCTACAGGATTGCTGAAACAGATCTCGCCGCGACTGGGGGCAATGGAATCTCTGCTGCCAGATGTAACGTTGAAATCTTTTGCGGATACTCTACCAGAAGTGATTCCAGCACAAGGAAAAAAACGCTATCGAGTTGGTGTGATTTTGGGTTGCGTGCAGCGACTATTCTTCACGAAAGTGAATGAAGCAACCGTGCGCGTTTTAACAGCAAATGGTTGCGAAGTGGTGATTCCCAAATCTCAAGGTTGTTGTACTGCTTTACCGGAACACCAA
>NZ_JACJUP010001096.1:0-2369 GCF_014748295.1 Planktothrix sp. FACHB-1355
TTTTTACACTCTGCGTAAAATGTAGGCGATCGCTAGATCTTACCCCATTATCCTAAAGCCTTTCTCACTCCTAAATTGTTAAGTATATTTACACTTTATTAAGAAATTGCTTGATGATTAAATTAATCGATCTGGAAAGATAGTGTGTTACCCGACAGAATTATAGTTTTGGGCAGAATAACTTTTTTAAGTAACTCATAGTTACTGGAGGTAAGAAGGAAGTTGACACAGTGGTAATTTTCTGATAAATTGACGTAAACGCAGAAATCAAGGCGAAAAATTGTGTAGTTTGTCAACTACATTCGATTTTAAGCCGATCGGTCTGTAAAAAAAGTAAATAACTTGACGAAGTTTCGTTAAATGGGTTGAAATATAATGCCTAAACAATTTTGTGTAGCGATATGTAATTAAAGGAAAAAATAGCGGTGTACCAATTCCAGGAGTCGCTTCCCAAACAGCCTCTACCGCAGCTAGAACATACTTGCTCCCACTATCTCGATGCAGTCAGCCCGCTGTTAAGCGAGACAGAACTAGCTTGCACAAAGGCGGCAGTGAAAAAATTTCAACAAGAAGAAGGACAAAAGCTCCAAAAACAGTTGGAGACGATCGCCAGTTCAACTAGCACTAGCTATATAGATGAATTTTTAGATGAACGCTTTTTAGAAGCGAGATTGCCATTGGTGAGGAAGACAAACATCGCACAAGTGTTGTCTTCCTTCATAGGAAGCGAGGAACTATCTCCTACTCCCGTTGCCGCCATCCTAATTTTTAACCTACTAAAGTTCTACCTTAAAATTAAAACTCGTTCTCTGGAACCAGATCGGGATATATTCCAAATAGGGCGTCCTGCCCTATGTATGGTTCAGTATGACAACTTATTCGGTACATCGCGGATTCCAGGCATCAAGCGAGATAGTCTGGTACGCACTCAAAACTCAGAGCATATAATAGTAATCCGACGCGATCGCTTTTACTGCTTAAATCTAATTAAAGGAGAGCAACTACCAACGATCGAACAGATCGAACAACAACTCAACTGGATAATTGAAAACACACCCGACTACGACTGTGCGGTGGGGACATTAACAACCTTACCTCGCACTCAATGGGCTGTTCTGCGTTCCTATATTACATCTATTAGTCCGGCAAACGCTCGCTCTCTAGCCTTATTGGACAGCGCTTTATTTGTTGTATGTTTGGACGAAACAACACCCAGCAATTTAAAAACAAGCCTTGAAAATGCCTTTTACGGTGATGGGCAGAATCGCTGGTTTGACAAGCCCGTACAAATAATTGTCACTGCTAACTGCCAGGCAGCAATCAACATCGAACACAGCGGATTTGACGGTTATACAGTAATGCGTATGACTGACGAAATCAGCCAGAAACCTCACCAAGAAGCGCCCACACTTACGGCTTTTGAAAAATGGGAATCTCCCATCCAATTAGAGTGGAAGTTAAGCCCAGGAATCAGGGAGGAAATCGAACTAGCAAAAAAAAATATTGCGAATTTAAAGACACAACATCATTTGCAAGTACTGGAATTTCAAGAATTCGGTGCTGACTTCCTGCGGCAGCATACCCTGAATGTTGATGCGATAGTTCAACTATCGATTCAGTTAGCTTATGCTCGGTTGTATGGTAAGATTATGTGTGTCACAGAATCGGTACACACCAGAAATTTTCAATACGGAAGATTCGAGGATATCCGTACAGTAACTAGCGAATCGGTTGAGCTAATCCGGGTTTTTTCCCAGGCTAGTGCAAAAGAGGCGCGATACTCAGCTCTAAATGCAGCAATAGTTGCCCATATGCGACGATTATTTAACTGTAAAAAGGGACTGAATGTTGATTTGCACCTGCTCGCGCTTTATAGTCTCGGTCGTTATCAGGATATGGTTCCGGAAATGTTCCTGGATAAAGCCTACAGTCAAGTCTTTACTCAACCAGTTATATGGACTAGCAGCTTGCCTGGTAATATGGGTATTGCTGGCTTTGTTTTCGTATCACCACCAGTGAATTACGGTTACGGAGTTAGCTACATAATCAACCCTGAGAAAATTACCTTGTGCGTTACCAGTCAATTTAGCCAACCGTCAGAATATACCAAACTTCTGAATCAATCACTTTCAGAACTGGGAGATTTACTCAAGACTTTTAAGTAGTAAATCTAAACTTGAAAGTCTCAAATATATTGGGTATTTTCAGAAAGCGATTTTAACTTAGATGTAAATTCGAGCAAATTTAGTTACAAAAAAGTATGTTAGAAGAACTGCTCCTAAAAAATGCCCAACAATATCCTTTAAAAACTGCTATTGTCTATGACAAATTGAGGATTAGTTACGAAGAGTTATACATTAAGGTTAGGG
>NZ_JACJUP010001097.1:0-2368 GCF_014748295.1 Planktothrix sp. FACHB-1355
GCAAGATAATTATTTCAAAACTGTTCCGCCTAATGCTACGTCTGCGGATAAGGCGCGTGTTGTCAGCGCCAATCAAATGAAACAGGCGGAAGTTTTGCTGCCGACGATGAAGAATGTAAATGTGCTGCAACGGTTAATTTACGATAATTTGCAGGCGGCGATGTTGGGTGAGAAGTCGGTGGAACAAGCTGTGGCGGATGCGGCGAAGGAGTGGAACGATCGATAAGTGCTAAGCATTTAATAGACCTCTCCAGAAAAGGATAAGAAAGGCAGGCAGGATACCTACCCCACAAGAATTTTTGGAGAGTGTTAAACTCCCTTAAAACCAAGCCCAGTTTCGGCTTGTCTGACAGCATTTAAATGCGTCATGCGGGTGGCGACTAAAGTTCTCCGCCTAATTCCCATCTGACTTAAAAGTAAACCGCAGACGATCGCACTAATGGCAATAGAGTCGCCTAGAGTCAGTTTTTCATTCAAAATAAAGTAAGCTGCGATAACGCCCGCAATCGGACTAAAAGAATTTGCTAAAGAAGCTTGAGATAAGTTAGAATTTGTTAATCCTTTAGACCAACAAAATTGACCGATCGCTACGATTAGGGCACCGTAAACTAACATCCACTGCCATAGAAATGGTGAAAATGCCTCGGCAAAATGTTCGCTGCCATAAAGATACATAGCGAGACAAAAAAATGCTATTGTGGCTATTCCCATACGCACAATAGTAAGAATTTCCGGAGCAATGCGAGTTAGGAAAGCTTTGCTGATAATATTTCCGCTCATTCCAGCACATATTCCTATCAAAGTTAAAAACTCACCCCTGCCAAAGCCAATTGTACTCCCCATCCCCATACTTTGGAATTGAAAACTGAGAATAGCGCCTATAAAGCAAATTAAAGCTCCTCCTATTTCCCAACGATCGAGCCGTTCTTTAAACAACCAAATTGATAACAGCAAAATCAGCAGAGGCTCAATTCTTCCGATTAAAATGACATTAGTCACTCTTGTCAGAGTTAGCGCTTGAAAGATAAAACCGGGAGCCAGCGCTCCCGATAAAATAGCAACTGCGATCGTTGCTAGCCATTCTCGGCGGGAAATTTGCTTCAATAAGTCTAACTTTAAGTGGCGATAGTTGATGACGAGCAAAACAAGTAAAGCACAAATGTTGCTAACAAATAAAACATTACAAGGAGAAATGGGATTTCTGCCTGCTACTAGATGTTGCTCGCCGACTTCAGCTAGTTTACGCACAATTGAGTTAGATGCAGCAAACAAAATAACTGCTATCCACAAATAAGCTTGTCCCGGAATTTTATTAATAAAGCTCATAGTTTTGGTTGTCAAAAAAATATTGATATTTGTTCGTTTTTGAGTATGACAAAGTTAGCTGAGAAAATGCTGAGAATTTAATAATTTATCCTTAAACTAAGATTCAGCGAACTTTCAGACATACTTCATATCCGCCTCAGATGGACTGTTTATGCTTCAGATAGTTGGATCGATAAATCGAACTGACAACCCTAAACAGAAAGTATTCAAGCATTTTTAAGTTGCTGTAGTTCATTTTTACCACCAGGATATCAGCCATGAAACTAGCTCCCATCCTTGCAAGTATTACGATCGTTGGTTTAGTCACCGTTACGGGTTACCCATTAAAAAATCTGAATCCTTCATTGTTTGAAGCATCAGCGCAAGAAATGAAAGATGCTACTGGTCTGAGCAGTCAACAAAAAATTGATATGCTGATCAAAAATAAAGGCCAGTTTGGTAGTGGCGACCAACTCCGCCGTTTCTTCTTTGGCGACCTAGAACCAATTGCCGTTCAACCGGGTGGTGCGGGTATGGTAGTTAATCTCTACAACAAAGCAAATGATGTTACGATCGCTTACTGCGCTACTTACGATGTCGTCGTTGCGGTCAGAAAAGGTCGAATTAACGCATTTATGGCTAGTGAAGTGAAGTAATTCTAATCGGTAGTAGGTGGTTGGAAATTAGCCATTAGTGGTTTGTACATACTACCTACTATTCATTTTTAAATCCACATTCACTATTGCGAGGTTTAGTATGGAATTGAAGGATGCGATCGCTCTTATCCATCCGGCGATCGCCATGATCGTTGTCTATCCCCTGATTGGCAATGTCATTAATTTAGCGTGGCAAGTCAGACAAAGGCGACTACAAAATGCCAGTGGGGGTAAAAGTAAAATTCCTCCTATCTCCGGACAGGAACATCTGAAGTTAGGTCGGTATCTGGCAATTTCAGTTGTAGGAATTACCTTAATTGCACTAGCTTATTCAATTTTTATCAAACATATATTGGCGAAGCAAACTTGGATTGAACAACCTTTACAAGTTGGCTTTATCGTTTTGA
>NZ_JACJUP010001098.1:0-2365 GCF_014748295.1 Planktothrix sp. FACHB-1355
TTTGTCGTAAATTTGCTCGGATACAGTGAGAGGAAATGGATTGCTAAACTGAGACTTCAATTCAGTTAGCATTGAGAAACGACCCATAACTTCGTGATTGCCAAGCGCGGGAAAAATCGGCGCGTGTTGTATTAGTTGACCGCCAGTGTAAACTGTGGTAATACCGTTTTTGGTAATTTCGCCATTGGCACGACCTTGCAGACAGGGGAAAAAGGCAACTCCACGATTATCGTCAAACCATTCCGAAGCGCGATCGGGAACATTGACCAAATCGCCAACGAAGAAAACTGCATCAACTCGCTGCACTGTTTCTGCTACTTTTTGCAAGTTGGCAGGTGTCATCGGCATCAACTGATGGTCGGATGTTAGTAAAATTTTCAGAGGCATTCCCGCCGGTGGTGAAGCCGCGAGGGTGAATACATCGCTACTGACACTTTCACCATCTTCTCGCACACTGGTAACGCGATAAGGAATTCGTTTAAGAGGAGTTAATCCGGTGACTTCTGCTTCGTGTCGCCAGATGTGGCGAATGGCAATCTTTTCATATATTTCGCCTTCTCTCCTTTGTTTTCCTACTTTCGATCGCTCATCTTCCCGCGTGCGACTAAGCTTGATGGTAGTCGCGACAGCAGTAAAATTTAAGTCCTCACCGTAGGTAACGATATGGCGAGAACCTGCAAATTCGGTAAACCAAACAACTCGCACTCCTGTTGCGGTGGGAAGTTGCAAAAATGGATCGGTGAGTAGCTGGGGTGAAGAAGACATATGTAGCAGTTTGACTGGGGACACTATTAGATATCTTCAGAAAAGAATCTCAAAGGGCAGGCAGGATGCCTACCCTACAAGATTTTTTAGAGATGTCTATTATTTTACTGTTACGCTTATCGCTGTGCGTTGTTAAACTTTGCCATAATTAATGTGAAAGACAAATACCATACCGTACATTATGGATTTATGACGAAAACTGACACGATAAAGCTCGACCAGTATTTAAAGTTCATCGGTGTAGCGCCAACTGGCGGACAAGCTAAGCTGCTGATTCAAGATGGTCATGTACAGGTCAACGGCGAGACTGAGATTAGACGGGGACGACAATTAGTTACAGGCGATCGCGTAACGGTTTTGGGACGAAGTTATCAAGTCAGACTGTAAAAAAACGCGATATCTTAGGATCTGGTTTGGGAAATCTCGGTCTTGAACGCCGCAGACATGGGGTTTTTTGGGTGCGATCGCTACTTCAGTAACTCTTGATAAAATTCTGCTGTTTCATCTGGAAGATAAACCATAGGCTGTGATTGTAGCGATCGCCAATCTAGCTAACTCACTTCCGCTCAACATTTCAGCACGTTTTTTTATTTCATTTTTGCCAAACAGAAATTGTCCGAGTTGTTGTCTTAAAAGCTGATATTCCAGACTGGAATTAGCTTTTTGCAAAGCGGGATTTTACCGAAGCATTAGTGTCGGAAATAGCTATGCGATCGGCTATCAGAAGTGCTTCTTTTTGCATATAATTTAAACCCTAAAAAATTGTCAAAAATTGTAGGGTGCGTTAGCGGTAGGGTAACGCATATCTTGCGCTCATACACTGGGCAGGCGGGACGCCCACCCCACAACAAAGAGATTGTTCTTGTGGGATGGGCATCTTGCCCGTCCGAACTGTTTTATATGCAACAGTTCAGTTATCGTTTGGGATTTTTTCTCATCGTTTTATGAATTTTTTTCCATTTTTCCTTCTCCGCTAAATACGCTTTTTGGTCTTGTTTGCGCGTCATGTATGCCAGTTCATCTTGCAGTTTTTGATAGTTGTAGAAACGTCGTTCGTCAAGAGTGCCGTCAAAGAGAGCTTGTTGCACTGCACAACCGGGTTCTTTTTCATGTTTGCAATTGCGGAAGCGACATTGTTCTGCGAGTGCGTAGATATCGGTAAAGGTTTCCTGAAAACCTTCATTGCCATTCCACATTTGGATTTCTCGTATTCCGGGAGTATCTATTAGCAAACCACCAGAAGGTAAGACAATCAACTCTCGATGAGTTGTGGTGTGTCTACCTCGACTATCTGTTTGACGGACTGACTGAACTGCTTGAATGTTTTCTCCGACTAATTGATTGACGATCGTCGATTTTCCAACGCCAGAAGAACCGACTAAAGCTACAGTGTTTCCCATCCCTAAATAAGGTAGCAAGCTGTCGATTCCTTGGTTGGCGATCGCACTCAATACAACAATCGGTACGCCAACAGCTATTGTTTCTACTTCACTTCTAATTTCCTCGAAATCTTCGCACAAATCGGCTTTATTCAAAACGATAACTGGATTAGCGCCACTTTCCCAAATCAAAATCAAATAGCGTTCGATTCTCGCGAGAT
>NZ_JACJUP010001099.1:0-2358 GCF_014748295.1 Planktothrix sp. FACHB-1355
ACTTGGAGATCTTACCAGCAAATCTCCCAATCACGCTCTACAATCTTTGGCAGAAATATGCGTTGATTCTCTGAGTTTATACCAGAAAATTACATTAACAAACAGTCAAGGCCAAGAATTATATAGTTTAGTTGAATGTCAACCAGTTGCGCCTAAAAGTTTAACAAATATTTCCCAAACAGAAGCTTTCTTTCGCGCCAAAAAAGCAGGGGAATTTATCAGTAAAGTTTCCTTTGTTAAGGATAAACCTTTGGTAACCATATCGCGAAACATCCTAAGCAAAAATGGTGACCAATTTGTGGTAATAGCGGTAGTAAATTTTGAAAATTTATGGACAAAATTGAGTATACTTGAACCTGGAAAAGGCAGCTACTTTTATATAGTCGATCGCCAAGGTAATTTAATTGGATACAAAGATATAAAAGTAGTCGGAGAACGAAAAAATTTGGCATCATTTCCGACTGTCAGCCTCCTAATTAAAAGAGGTAAGGGAATCACAGCCAAACGATATATTGGTTTGTTAGGTGTAGAAGTTATCGGGACATCAACTTTAATCAGAAGAACAGGTTGGGGTATCATTGTCGAACAGCCAGTAGCCCAAGCATTAGCGGCACCGCAGAGATTGATTGTCCATTTTACTTTGTTAATAGTAGCTGTTAGCTTTGTGGCAATTGTTGCAGCAATTATGTTGGCTCAATATATCGGGCATCCAATTAATTTATTAGCTCAAGGTGCTGAAGCGATCGCGCAAGGAGATTTATCTTACTTTATCAAAATTAATTCCAAAAATGAAATCGGGATACTGGCTCGCGCTTTTAATCAAATGACGCGCCAGTTAAGAATATCCCGCGAAACATTGGAGGAATACAACCGCACTTTGGAACAAAGAGTGGAGCGACGAACTCAAGAACTCAAAAAATCGCAACAAAGGCTTTCTCTGCTTTTCCAACAGACACCTTTAGCAGTGATTGAATTTAACACTAATTTTGAAGTCATTGAATGGAATCCAGCGGCAGAACAAATTTTTGGTTATACCAAAGATGAAGCGATCGGCCATCATTTAACCGATCTAATCGTACCCGAAAATGCTAAAGTAGAAGTCAACCAATTTATTGAAGCCCTTTTAGCAAGATGCAGTCCAACTCGCAACACCAACGATAATCTTACTAAAGATGGTAAAAGCATTATTTGCGAGTGGTATAGCACACCTTTGATCGACAGCGATGGAAATGCGATTGGCATAGCTTCAATGGCGCTCGATATCACCGCTCGCAAACAGGTAGAAGAAGAACTGCGAACAAGCAAAGAATATCTGCGCCTGATTATAGATAATATTCCTCAGCAAGTTTTCTGGAAAGATACTAATTTAGTTTTCCAAGGTTGCAACAAAAACTGGGCAAAATACGCTCAACTGGAAAATCCGGAAGCAGTAGTAGGTAAAACAGATTACGACTTGATTCCCAAACGAGAAGTCGCCGAATTATTCCGCGCCCAAGATCTTCACATCATGGAAACGGATACACCGGAATTACACGTAATTGCTACCAAACAAAAACCCTCAGCAGAAGGGAAAACTATTTGGCTCGATATCAGTAAAATTCCGATTCACGATTCCAGTGGAAAAGTCATCGGTATATTAGGGGTAGTGGAAGATATTACCGATCGCAAATATACAGAAGCAATATTACACCGTCAAGCAGCAGTAATCGAAGCAGCATTGGATGGGATTTCTATCCTCAATTACCAAGGAGAATTTCTGTATACTAACAAAGCATTTGCCGAGATTAACGGCTACGAAAACCCAGCCGAATTAATTGGGAAAAGCTGGAAAGTTATGTATTCAGAAGACGACTTACAAAGAGCAGAACAAAGATATCAACAAGAAATTATACCTGCACTCCTAAAAGACCGACAGTGGCGGGGAGAAGAAACAATGGTAAGGAAAGATGGGAGGAAAATTTCACTGGAAGTTTTGCACTATATTCTGGACAGTGGCGAGCAAGTTTGCATAACACGGGATATTACCGCACGCAAGCAAGCCGAATCAGCACTGCGGGAGAGAGAAGAACAATATCACAGCATATTTGAAGCCACTAGCGATGGGTTAATTATTAATGATTTTGAAGGTTACGTTGTTGAGGCTAATACCGCTGCTTGCCAGATGTATGGATATCATTACGAAGAATTTATCGGTATGCACGGAAGCGAATTTATCCATCCTCAAGAACACGAACGCGCCTTAAAAGATCTCCAAAAACTGTTTAAAAATGGAGGTTATTTTAAAATCCAAGGAACTCATGTGCGGAAGGACGGTGCTGCTTTTCCAATGGAGGTACACGCCATGAGCTTTCTTTACAA
>NZ_JACJUP010000011.1:0-24986 GCF_014748295.1 Planktothrix sp. FACHB-1355
TTGCTTTGGATGAGAAGCTGGGTGAGGATTATGTTGAGGGTTTGGTTATTCAGGGGTATTCTGATGACCAAATTGTTCGGCAGATGGAAGCTTTGCGTAATGGGATTCCGTTGGATGAGTTGCCTTTAGATATGGATGCTGAAGATTATTATGACTATCTCAGCGGTGGTTATGATTCTTTAGAAGACGCCTATGACAAGGAATATGTAGACCAACTTAACCGAGAAATAAACGATCCTAATTCGCCAAACTATGTACCACATAACCCCGATGCAACCATAGATTTTTGAGTTTTAGAGCGGCCTATAAAGGCCGCTTTATTTTTACGGTATTGCTGTGGTGGTTGCTTCAACGGGGTGGTGACTTTGATGTAAGTGGGTTCAACTGCCAACTGGGTATCGAAAATTGACTGATGTTTTTCGAGATTTTCTGGATGTGCCTTCATGGAAAAATATGAAAACTAGACTTATTTCAAACTGACACTAGAGCTTTAGTTTCCTCATCTTTCACCAGATGGATGTCTTTTACGACTTTCTACGTAATTTAAATTTTGCTATAGCTAAGCTAATTAGATTAATCAATAAGTGGTTTTAATTGATTATTTCCGTTATCAAACACAGCGCTAAACCAGGACAGCTTCCTGTAGTAGGATACCTTCTATGCCTCTAGGCATAGCCTATAATACTTATTTCAATTCCTTTTTAAACCACTAGATGTATAGCCATAATCTTCGTTTTATTCCAAATCGTTTTCATTTAAAACTTAACTATTAAAACTTCTTTTTAATTCTCTGGGCATAGGTGGTTTCTATCTGTCGAGATAAACAAAATATGTGTAATTATTCTAAATTATCCGACCTAAGGGAGGATGGTTAAATTTAGAGATAAATGAGATAACTAAATAAAGTAAATGAGGAATATATCATGGGCATCAAAACCACAGAAGAACTCTTGGCGTTATTGGAATCCAAATTGTTTAGTGGCATAAAAGACGAAATAACAGAAACCGAAATTTCATATACTGCCTATAAATTAGCAGTAAATTTTTATGAATTAGTGAATGCAATTTGGGAAGGCGAACACACCAACCAAACTATCAGTTATGAAGAACTTAAGGGGATTGTGTGGGAATATCAGAGGCAACATCAAATCAGCGGAGTCATCATAGAAACCGTACACTTGGGAAATAAAACTTACCGATTTCCAGTTGCACTAAAGGAACTATTGGTTCTCGAAAGCGACTTAGATATACTAAAAGCAGCAGTACCGCGAGTAATAGAAGCTTTTACCGAGTACGCTAATAGCCGTCCTATCTACTTATGCTACACCGCCTATGACAAGTGGGATGCTGAACACCACATTCAAACAACTCTTGAATATATTAAACACGAAGCGACATACGCAGACTGGGCAGAAATTACAGTTGACGACGATACAAATGTATCCTTATCTTTAGGATGGGGCAATCCAAATTCATCAGTAGATTTAGATGATTTAGAAGGAGACAAGATCGCCTTTGAAGCTATTACTAGCTGCCCTTGGAATATTCACCTAAAAATCAAAGGAATATCTGAAATTAAAGGAGAAATAATTATCATTTCCCAAGAAGAAGATTTTGACTTTTTCTAATTTGGCGCTACTTGAGCGCAAGAGTATAAAAGTAGGCTTCAACTATTTAGTAAGTTCAAGAAACTAAAGAATTTGTTTTACAAACTCGCTCTCACTTGCATAGTATAGTTTATAAAGCAAGTTCTTTATAAAGTATGACCTACACTTCAGTGCAACCAAATTCCCTGATGCGTGCTGCTACTTTGGCAGAACTTCAGGAGAAAGGGCAATTACTCATCCGCCTTAACCAACAGACTATTGCGCTGTTTTACAGTAAGGAGCGAGTTTATGCGATCGACAACCGCTGTCCGCACATGGGCTTTCCTCTGCATGGCAGCGTGTGCAAAGATGGCATTGTCACCTGTCCGTGGCATTACGCACGCTTCGACTTAGCCAGCGGTGGCACTTTTGATTCCTGGGCAGATGATGTGCGATCGTTCCCAGTACAGGTTACTGACGGCGAGATCTGGATCGATCTCTCAGTGCAAGTAAATCCAAAAGCGCATCAACAACAGCGATTACAGGATGGCTTAGAGCAGGGAATTTCACTTGTGATTGCCAAATCAGCGATCGCTCTTTTAGATTTTGGCATAGAACCAACAGAACCGTTTCAAGTTGGTTTAACCTTCGGTACTCGCTACAACAAAGCAGGATGGGATACCGGACTGACTATGCTTACCTGCATGATGAATATCATGCCTTATTTGGATGAGAGCGATCGCCCCCGTGCTTTGTATCAAGGACTGTCTGCTGTGGCACGAGATTCTGCTGAAGCACCACCGCATTTTCGAGTACATCCTTTACCTACGGCTAATCTTGACTTTCCTACCCTAAAAGCTTGGTTTCGTCAGTTTATCGAACAGCGCGATCGGGAAGCAGCAGAACGCTGTTTGATGACAGCCGTACAATCGGGAATGAGCCGAACTCAGATTGCCGAAATGTTATTTGCGGCTGCAACTGACCATCGCTACCTTGATGTCGGTCATGTTCTAGATTTTATCAACAAAGCTCTGGAAGCATTGGATGCGATCGATTGGCAAGAAGCACAACCCATACTAGCAAGCTTGGTGACTGGGTTAGCAAATGCAACGCGGATGGAAGAATCAAGTTCTTGGCGTTATCCAGTGGATTTGGTTGCTATTCTGGAAACTGCATTTCAACAGTTACCTACTGCGCTGGAATCTGGACAATTGCAACGAGGACAATGGATTCAACCCCCAGAGTTAGTATCTGTTTTGTTAGGCGATAATCCACAAGCGATCGCAGATAGTTTGTTGAATGCGCTGCGATCGGGTTGCACGGAGGTAGAATTAGCTCAAGTTGTTGCTTATGCTGCTGCTTTAAGAGTCGCTCGCTTCAATACCAATAACGACCACGGAGATTGGAACAGCGCCCATCATCCTTTTACCTTTGCTAATGCTGTACACCAAGGTATCCGACGAGTACCAACAGTCGAACTTTTACGTGGTGTATTCGATGCGGCAATGAGCGTCTATCTGAATCGATTTCTCAATGTTCCACCTGCTCGATTACCAGAACCAAAAGATACTATTGCCGATCCAGAATCGTTACTCTCTAGCTTACCAGAATTGCTCGATCGCCAGCAACAAGTTAACGAAACGGGACGATTAGTGGCGCAATATCTCTACAGTGGTGGTAAGCCGGAACGCTTGATGGCAATACTGGCCAAACTGATGTTACGAGAAAACCGGGATTTTCACGTAATTCAGTCAATCGAAGCTGCTTTTCGACTGTATACTCAGTTGGCAGATCCGTTGGAAGGTGTGCCTGTGTTGGTAGCAACGGCGCGATATTTGGCGGCTCATGCACCGAGGATGCGATCGCATGAACAAACTTATCAGATGGCGTATCGGTTGCATCAAGGCTTAAGATTATTTGAAGAAACAGATGAGTCAGTTGGCGACGGCTAACGTTGACCGATCTGATAAGCACAGCGTCGTTCTCTGGCTATAATATGCTCTTTCCGCTGAAGTGCTTGCTTTAAGTTAAATTTATCCTCAAGGCTGGCTCTCCCGTAGTTGTGGTGATAACGCTGGCGAATGGCATCGGGATGACCGGATATTTACTCACGACAATAGAGGCTTTGGTTGTGATTATTACTACATCATCTCATCAACAAACTTTAAATGAGTTGTTTACCTTCATTACTCCATCAACATGAATCCATTGGGTCGCTCGAATACTCCCACCGTCCACAACTGCAAAAGATTGAAATGTCATTATTTTTTATCGTATAGCGGGTTAGCGCTAGCGAGTTTTTATCTAGTTGTAGTGATTAGTGTTGTCATTCAAGAGCAACATAATTTTCGGACTGGCTGCATCATCAGTTGTTTTAATGGATTGCTAACAATTATTCTGGTTTCCCCGGCTTTGTTATTAGCAAGTTTATTAGGGATAGCCGTGAAAGAATTTGATGTGCGAAATTGGTTTCAAATAGCACCATATATAAGTTTTACAGCCTTATTAGTGTATTTAATGGGAACTGGTTTAGAGAAACTAGGATGCTATCTGATAAATCGTCTTAGACGGTCGCCGCTTGGACGCCTCAAGAGTTAGAGATCGATCGCTCTTGAAAAATGGCTACAGTTGTCGCCCTATTCGGAACGGTGCAAGACCGAAGTCTCTGTAGGCAATCTCTGTAGAGACATTTCATCAACGTTTTTACAAGGATTCTAGCTGTGTAAAGAAGTTAGTTGTATCAAAAGTCTCCGTAATCGACACACTAATCGGCTCTACTGCCGCATCGGTGACTCTGACGGTAATGATTTGGATTATACGATCGGGCCACGTCCTTCTCACTGTGGTTGCGCTTTCGATTACGCAAGCATTTTAAAATTTGAGTCCAGCTTCTGAGGAAATGCTCTAGTATTTCTACACTCGGATAGAGGAAAAATGAATGTCGTCCAATACTGTTGATAGTGGCGAGCCCAAAAACAGGTATAAAATAGCGGTGCAGAAGTTGGTAGTATTTGGTAGTACAGGGATTATTGGATGCAGCATGATTGAATATTTTGATACTCAGGATAATTGGCAAATGAAAAATAGCAGCTAATGGGATGAACAGATGTCTTCTAAATCTCAACGACCGCTTTCTTGGCTGTGGCAGCAATTTCAACTTAAACCGGGTAAGCCTTCTATCGCTGCTTTTTTGCAGACTCTTGTATTAGTTTTGGTTCCCATTGGGATAGGAGTGCTGTTAGGTCATCCAGCAGAAGCTGCGATCGCAGTTATGGGAGCATGGATGGTCGGACTGGTAAACGTGGAGGGAGTGTATCGCCAGAGGGCAACCGCTAAGATTGCAGCCGCTCTTGCTATTACAGCCATGCTGTTGCTTGCCAATCTGGTTCATGGCATCCTTTGGCTATCGACTCTAACGACTTTTGGAGTGATGCTTATTGTAGGCTTGGCCAGTCTATACGGTCAAGCAGCGGCATCGATCGGCCTGGTTATGTCGATTATGTTTATCGTTGCACTGGCAAAATTTGCTACATTTGCCAATTTGTCTGCGGTACTTGAGCAATGTGCGCTGTGTTTGGCAGGTGGAATATGGGCAATCGTGGTTTCGTTGGGATTGTGGGTACTGCGTCCTTACGCCCCTGTTCTCGAATCAGTTGCCAATTGTTATCAGGCATTAAATCAATTAGTTATATCAGCAGGTGAAAGAGCGGCCAATCCAGAGGATCTCCAAGAATGGACAAACCGCTTCTTGCAAGCCCAGGATAATTTTACTCAGGCTTTAGCGGGAGCCCGTAGCGTCTGGTCGGCTGTATGGACTTCTCAAAGAACCGCCAATCTGCGGGGAAATCAACTGCTCGTTTTAATGGAGGATACATCCCAAATTACTTCTTCAATTGTGGCGTTAGTCGAACAGTTGTCGATTTCATCAAATCATCTGCTATTTCAGCAGTTGCAGCCAGAAATTCAGCAAGCGATCGAACAGTTGAGTTGTACATTGCAACAAATGTCAAAGGCGATTACAAAAGCAAACGTTTCTGTTCATCTCGAAGCTCTAAATCGAGCGCTCGAAGCTCTGGAATATCGGTGGCAAACTATACGCGCCCAACTACATAACCAGAGCGTTGCTGTTGAACCAGAGGAATATACACAAGTAATTAGCCTGGGCAAGATTGGCGCTATTGTCAAACGGCTGACAGAACAGGTTTATTCAGATGCAAAGTTGACTGCATCTTTACAAAAAGGAGACGGTCGAAGCATCGTTAATCCAGTGGTTAGCCAGACAAGGCCATCAGCACTTTCTTCTATTCTCGAACCGTTAAAAGATAATCTCACGTTTGATTCTGTCCTCTATCGCCACGCGCTGCGACTGGCGATAGTTGCTACGATCGCAGAACTAATTGCCTCAACATTGCACATTTCTACAGGTTATTGGATTACTCTAACCGCTGTAGTTGCTTTGAAGCCGAACTATGGCGGTACTTCTCAGAGTATCCTACAGCGGGTGTTGGGTACGGTGTTGGGAGGCATGATTGGGATTGCGATCGTTATACTAATTCACAATTCATGGGTAATAACGGGGTGTCTTCTTCTGTTGATTTTCACGGCAGTGGCAGTGCAATCCTTGAGCTACAGCTTGTTTATTACACTACTCACTCCGGCAATTATTTTGCTACTGAATGTGACGAGCAACGGTGGTTGGCAAATTGGAGTGATACGAATTGTTGATAGTTTGGCTGGAGGTTTATTAGCACTACTTGGCAGTTATTTGTTGTTTCCTCAATGGGAAAGGCAGCAACTTCCTGCCCAATTAGAAAAGACAATTAGAGCCAATCTTGCTTACTTTGAACAAGTGATGGCTGATTATATCGACTCCAACCAAGATGCGTCTGCTGACTCAATTGCCAAAGAGCGCCGTCAAGCGGCACTGGAGAATGCCAACGCCAACGCCGCCGCACAACGCTTGTTCAGCGAACCTCGTCATATCCAAGGAGACGTTGAACCGATCGCCACCCTGATACTGTATCTTCGCGCCTTTTTCAATTCGATCGTCACTCTGGCAGAACATCGTCGGGAATTGAGTGGAGAGTACCGATGTCAAGAGTTGAAGCAATTCGCCAATACTATTGTTGGGGTGATGGAGAATTTAGCTGATGCGCTGCAACAACAACAGCCACTCAGACCCTTACCGGATCTCGATTCTTATCTCGAAGCGATACGCACTCGCGTCGAACAACTTCATGTCCAGCGTGCATCAGAGTTAGCATCCGCTAATCGCAGGGTAACACCGACACTGCAAGCGATTCTCCAAGGCACTCCCATTTTCACGCAACTCGATCGGATTGCCTCAGAAATTGCCAGTCTTCATAATGCGATCGTTAGGTGGCGATCGCACTTACGGTAATAAAAAAAGCTCTAACATATATTTTAGGCTATCGAGGTAAATATATGAGTTACTATGTGTTTGGTTTTCAAGACATTGACCAAACAAAAATCATGCTTGTTGGGGGTAAAGGCGCTTGCCTGGGGGAACTTTCCAGGATTGAAGGAATACTCGTACCAGATGGTTTTTGTATTTCTACTGAAGCCTTTAAAAGAATCATTGGAGAAACGTCGTCAATTAACGAAATACTCGCTCGGTTATCGCTACTGAATGTAGATGACCGGGATAAAATCAGTGAACTTAGTAGTGAGATTCGCAGGCTCATCGAAGGGATAGCCATCCCGGAAGATATTAATCAAGAAATCGCCCGCTTTCTCTCCAGACTGGGAGAAAAAAATGCCTATGCAGTCCGCTCCAGTGCAACTGCAGAGGATTTACCGACAGCCTCCTTTGCAGGTCAGCAGGATACCTATTTGAACTTGATCGGAAAAGAGGCAATCTATCAGCACATCAGCAAATGCTGGGCATCGCTATTTACCGAAAGAGCAGTAATTTACCGCCTGCAAAACGGCTTCGATCACCGTCAAGTCTACCTGTCTGTAGTTATTCAAAAGATGGTCTTCCCGCAGGCGGCAGGAATTTTGTTTACTGCCGATCCCATCACTTCTAATCGGAAAGTGTTATCCATTGATGCGGGCTTCGGACTTGGTGAAGCCCTAGTTTCCGGTCTGGTGAATGCTGATAACTATAAAGTGTGCAACGGCAAGATTATCGATCAGAAAATATCCACCAAGAAGCTAGCTATTTATGCCTTAAAAGATGGCGGTACGAAACAACAGGAGATTGAACCCCAGCAGCAGAATAGGCAAGTGTTGACGGATGAGCAGATTTTGCAGCTTGAGCGCATCGGTAGGACGATCGAAGCACATTTCGGTCACCCCCAGGACATCGAATGGTGTTTGGTTGATGGCACATTTTATATTGTCCAGAGTCGGCCCATCACTACTTTATACCCCATCCCTGAAGCAAACGATCGAGAAAATCACGTCTATGTATCTGTTGGTCATCAACAAATGATGATCGATCCCATGAAACCATTGGGATTGTCTCTATTTCAGCTAACCGCTGCTCGACCCATGTATAAAGCAGGTGGAAGGTTGTTTGTTGATGTCACTGACGAGTTGGCTTCTCCTGTCAGAAGAAACATTCTAGTAAATGTCCTGGGCAAATCCGATCCGCTCATAAAAGACGCCCTCACGACCATCCTGGAGCGGGGAGATTTTATACAATCGTTACCAGACGATCGAAAAGAACAGAGTTCTGGTACAAGCAATAAATCTCCATCGCCTGCGGATTTTCAAACACTAAACGAATACGCTCCGTCCATCGTTTCTGACTTGATTAAGGAGAGTCAAATATCGATGGACGAGCTAAAACATAATATTCATACAAAATCAGGAGCGGCTCTGATTGATTTTATTCTGGAAGATATCCAGAAATTAAAGAAGAGTTTATCCGCTCCCCAAAGTTTTGGTGTGATTATGACTGCTATGAATGCTTCATCATGGCTCAATGAAAAAATGAACGAGTGGTTAGGTGAAAAAAACGCAGCGGATACGCTTTCTCAATCAGCACCTAACAATATTACTTCGGAAATGGGTCTGGCACTATTGGATGTCGCCGATGTGATTCGTCCTTATCCAGAAGTAATTGAGTATTTGCAACAGGTAAAAGAGGATAACTTTCTAAATGAATTAGTGAAGCTTGAGGGTGGACAGGAAGCCCAGAACGCGATCGCTACTTTTCTCAACAAATACGGAATGCGATGTGTCGGAGAAATCGATATTACGAGAACCCGTTGGAGCGAAAAACCAACAACGCTTATTCCTATGATTCTCAATCACATCAAAAATTTTGAGCCTGGTGAAAGCGATCGCAAATTTGAGCAAGGGCAACAGTCGGCTTGGCAAAAAGAACAAGAGTTATTAGCACGATTGAAACAATTACCGGATGGCGAACAAAAAGCCAAAGAAACAAAACGAATGATTAGGCTAGTTCGGAATTTCATCGGTTATCGCGAATATCCAAAATACAGCATGATTAATCGCTACTTCGTTTATAAGCAGGCTTTACTGAAAGAAGCTGAACAATTTGTACAAGCCAACGTTATTCATGAAAAAGAAGATATTTACTATCTCACTTTTGAAGAATGTAGCGAAGTCGTAAGTACAAATAAAGTGGATTACCAGATTATCCACAAACGAAAAGACGAGTACAAATTTTATGAAAAACTAACTCCCCCACGTGTTATTACGTCTGACGGTGAAATTATTGTAGGTAAGTACAAACGAGAAAATCTCCCAGCCGAAGCTATTGTCGGTCTACCTGTTTCTTCCGGAGTGATAGAGGGACGAGCGCGTGTCATCTTAAACATGGAAGACGCCGATTTCGAAGATGGAGATATATTAGTCACCTCCTTTACTGACCCTAGCTGGACACCATTGTTTGTATCCATAAAAGGTCTAGTCACCGAAGTTGGTGGACTGATGACTCATGGAGCAGTTATCGCACGTGAATATGGCTTACCAGCAGTTGTCGGAGTGGATAATGCTACCAAACTGATCGAAGATGGGCAGCGAATTCGCGTGCATGGAACAGAAGGGTATGTAGAAATTTTATAATGGGGAAGATGTTGTAATCCCATCCACAAATAGAAGCGATCGCTTCTAGTGAGAGAGAACCCTTGAACCTGTGGTAATTTTCGCCTTAAATCATCTAAATTTGGGCAATTTTCTGATTAGAACCGCTCTTGGAGTGCGTTCTCTTTGTCGGCAGTTATCAACGTTTAAGTAGGTGGGCGTGAATAAACGCCAGTATGTGAAAAGATGTAAAGAAGAGAGATAAATGGAGGTGAATCGGCGTATGGGATGTCGGCTGAGGATCTGGCTCACAACACAGGAAAAGCAAACCCTAGAAGAACTCAGGAGAGCAAAAAGCGTATCACAGCGCACGAAGGATAGAGCGGCTGTGTTATTACTGAATGCGCGAGGGTTAAAAAATGAGCAAATCGCCCAAGGACTGGGCTGGGCATTATCAACAGTACGGTACACGATTCATCGTTGGGAGAAAAAAGGATTGGTAGGATTGTGGGATAAACCTGGAAGAGGAGGAAAACCAAGATACTCGGAATCGGATTTAGTAGCGCTAGAAACTTATATTCAAACCAATCCCAGGAGTTATAACTCGAAACAATTAGCGACCATATTCAGGCAAGAGTGTCTAGTTAATTTGAGTCCCGACAGAGTAAGACGGGTACTCAAAAAAAGGGGTGGGTTTGGAAGAGATTACGGCCAAGTCCACCACTGCCGAAATCAAGTTATTATGAGTGTTTTAAACAAGCAGACTTATTAATGCTTAAGCTTTGGTCAGAGCAAGGTATAATCCGTCTGAAATATGCGGATGAAAGTGGATTTGAACGCACGAGCAACATAGGTTACAGCTATATTCGTCGAGGTGAACAACAGCATATACACCAACCGCGTCGAAGAGGGAAAAGGCTGAGTGCATTAGGGTTTTTACAACCCAAGAAGAGTTTTGAATATGGTTTAGTTGTCGGAGGGTTCAATAGCGAACGGTATGTCAAACTGATGGATTGGCAAGCCGAAAAAGCGGCAACACATCTGGAGAAAACGGGTCAAATAACCGTAATAATTCAAGACGGAGCATCATTTCATCAAAGCAAATCAGTCAAACAGCATTGGCAGCGTTGGCAATCGATGGGTTTATATTTATTCTTTTTGCCACCCTACTCACCACAAATGAATCGGATCGAAGATGAATGGTTACATCTGAAAAGAGATGAACTATCCAGCCGCGTTTTTGAAGATGAATATCTGCTGGCTATGGCATTAATTGCTGGGATTGAGAGCCGTGCTTTTCGATGCGGGTATGAAGTGGAACGGTTTAAATTCAGTTAAGTAATTAGGATGAAATTTAAGAGTTAGTTACCTAATTTGTCAGAAAAATTTCTGTCCGTATCAGGGGATAGAGTTGGGGAAAATGAAAGAGCGTGGTTACACCGCTCTTTCATTTTCCCCACGTCCAACCTAAGTATTTCCGTTTACACTGGTATTGCTTGAATTGACAATATCAGTGGTCAATTTACTGTGCGCGATCGCATTCATAAATTGGTGTGCCGATCCGATCGCTTGTTGTCTTTACATCTTTTCACATACTGGCGTTTATTCACGCCCACCTACTTAAATCACCCCAGTCGGCGGCACCACGCTGGCGGTGGCGCGTCAGCGCCATCCCTACCAGGTTTTTATTCAAGCTTTGCTTTTTGATCCCCGTAATTTCCGAGTGTGACAGTTGAGGGTGCCGAATGTGGGCTGTATTCGCTTTCTATCGAACTAAACCTAAATTCAGCAATTCTTGTGGCGATGCCAACACGTCAATTCCTACAAAGAAAATTTGACCTTCAGGATTGAGTAAGAAACGCCATGCCAGGTTGATACCGACCTTGTCGTCAAACCAGGGAGTTTGCACTTTCCCCGTCACTTTAATCTGGGTGAATCCTGCAACGGCAGGCTCAGAGACCCCTTGTTCTGGCAACAGCTTGAGTCCGTAGCATTCATCTCGCATATAGGCGAGAATCTTCTCCGGTCCTGCGATCGGCTCTTGGAAAGGTGGTTTCAGGGCACCTTCTGTCGCAAATAAAGCCACAGCCGCCTGGAAGTCAAAGGCGTTCATATTGTCCATGTAGCTCAGGACAGTCGCATTGTCGATGCCCTTAATGCTTACTCTGGTTCGAGGTGCAGCCTCTTTAGGGGCAATTACAGGTTCTTGGACTTTTGCAGTACCACCCGTTGGGGCATACCCCATGTTGACCACAACATCCTGGAATACGGTGAGTTGCTGTCCTCCTTCCAGTTGACGGATGGCTTGGAGCAAATCGGCTGCCTGCGCGGACAGTTTATAGTCTTTTGGAATGGGAGCCACGATTCCCTGTTTCATCCACTCGCTTAACTGATACCAGAAGCCCAACTTAACATTCGTGCCAAACGACGAATAGGTGCGGCAGATGGGCGTATCCGTGTGGTTGACCAGATCGCACATCACTTGCGTTTGCTGCCTAGCTGGCATCTGCTTAATTTCAGTCAGGGTTGGTTCTGCAAATACCATATTGACGACCTGCATAGCTGCGGGAGTAATGGTCAATCCCATTTCAGTATAAGCAAACCAAAGTAAAGCTAACTGATCCTCAGCACTAAGCTGATTGAATGATTGAACGATCGCTGGAACCGAATTAGAAACTTGAGTATCAGGAAAAATAGAGCGGGCTGAATCGATAGTAAAAGACATGATTAAAACCTCAAAAAGAACGTGAAGTTTGAAAATTGGCATCACCCAAAAAATCAAACTCGAAATACATTGAAGATGGAAACAGTTTAATCAAACAAACCATCTACAGTTTGTCGAAACGCAATTAAAGCATGATTGGATTGTAGGGGTTTCAGGTCTTCAAATAGTTGAGCGGATATTTCCGGGGTAACGATCGTTTTGATTTCAATATTGGTGTTATAGCCAGCCATATCTCCCATACGTCTCCCATGACTGCCTGCACCCTGTGCTGGAATGATTGTGTAACCAGATACCCTTAATTTTGTTAGTAAGTTGATGAGTCGATCTTGCAATAGCGCTTCACCAATCATGGTAACGAGAACACCGGATGTTAACGAAGTAGACATAAAACCTCTAAAAACGACTGTAATTTGTATTAGAAGTACTCAATGAACTAATTGGGCTCTGTCACCTTAAGAGAGAAAGTGTGATTGGTCAGCATTGCAACGTTTCTGTACCCTATTGATGTAAATTCTTTGATTAGTTGCTTCATACTGGCTGGATGAACGATCGCCCATAGATTGAGACTGAGGCAAACACAAGCTAAGGCCAGCAAAATGTAGGTTGGAGCCATCACCACTCCAATGCTGAACCAGGTAAAATCATGCAATAACAAAGTCAACGCGAAAAAGCTTGCAGCGAATACTGACAAATACACCTGAGTTAAGTGGCGAAGCTGGCTGACAAGTACTACTGTTCCCAGAGTAAGTAACAAATTTGCTGGCACTAAAAAAGCGCAAATTGCGATGCAATGATTTCGTGAAAACTCAAACAGTAAATTCATTTCTAGTTTCAGATCGTCAAAAAGCAGAATCAAACTCAATCACACCAAGTTATTTTTAAGTGCCAAAGAGACCATTAATGGTTCCATCAGATTAACAGGATCGTTAACCAAGAACAAATCATTTTTCAAGCACTTAGATAGTTGGCAGATTCCAAGTAATCATTGTGTATCCTGCCATCTGGCATTTTTGCTCCCTTCAAATTTGCTCCCTCCAAATTTGCTCCTTTCAAGTTTGCCCAATTGAAATTAGCATTGCCTAAATCCGAGTTGCCCAGGTCTGCTCCCCTCAAATTTGCTCCGGTAAAGTTAGCGTTGGTTAAATCGGCACGAACCAAAGATAGATCTTTCAAATCTTGCAATCTGAAATCTCTTTCTCCATCTGAATATCGTCTTAAAACTTGATTGGCATCCATATTGGCTGCCTCGCAACGTGTAGCGCTGTCGCTGTATATATCTATCGTAGTTTGTAATGATTAGCTTTAACCTCTACCCATTTGCAGATTTATGTTCTTCAACCCATCCGAGTCGTTGAAGGGCGTAGTCTGGTAGCTCCTGCACTAGCACAAAAGCGGCTCCCGGTTGCACATCAATAGTGTCCGAGGTTTCCACGATCGCAGTTGTATTGACCCGAAACAAGCCTTGCGGGGTAATTAGGCGTTGGCAGAGATTGCCATAACTATCCACATATTCCACCACTGGTACTGTCGGTTCAAACTGATATTCTTCTCGAACCACCCACTGCCCCAATCCACTCCGAGGACGCAGCATCAGAATGAGTGGGGAAGGGGCACTCGCTTCAAAGGAAAGGTGACATATTCGGTTAATAACGGAAAACCCAACCCGAAAGTCCAGTGCCACAATTCGTCGTTACTTTTTAATCGCTTGACACTTTTTACAAGCGGCATCCAACGGGGTACATTCTCCAAGTTTGCCCAGAGGTCATAGACTTGTTGCACGGAGCAGTCTACTTCTTCCACACTGCGTTGAAGCATCGGATTGGAATTACTCAAAGAATCAGGCATGAACCATCCCATCGGGCATCTTAGCCCCGCTGAGTCCTGCCTTATCAGTTTTGGCTCCCTCAAGATCTGCTCCGGTTAAATCTGCCTGTTCCAGATAGGCTCCATCTAGATTTGTATTACTGAGATCGGCTTCTCTTAGATTAGCACCGCATAAATCAGCTCCCCGTAAATCAGCACCGCTCAAATCAGCTTTACTGAGGTCAGCTTTCTTTAAATTTGCCCCACCCAAATTGGCACCACTCAAGTCAGCACCGCTTAAATCAGCATGAGTTAAATCTGCCCCACTCAGATAGGCACCACTTAAATCAGCATGAGTTAGGCAAGCTTGAATCATTTCTGCACCGGCTAAATTCGCTTGATTGAGCTTTGCTTGATTGAGGTGAGCTTCAGTTAAGTCCACCCCACGTAAATCTGCTCCAACCAATTCAGCACCAATTAACTTTGCACCAATTAACTTTACATTCGTCAAACAAACTTGAACCAGACTGACATGGCTAAAGTCTCGGTGACCTGTAGCGTAGAGTCTCAAAATTTCTTGAGCATCCATATTGTTATCCTTAAAAATAGAGCAGATTCGGTAAAGAACAGCACGAAAAATTCCAAGTGTTAATTGCGCTAAATCACTTCAAAATCATGAAAGAATGCGACTCTTGTGAAACAGAAGAGCAGCCGCATTAATGAAATAATTGCTAGGGATGGCTTGACTGGTCTGGTTTAATTTGCAAGTAGTGAGAGTATCTTGCTTAGATTCAAAGGAGCAGTACTATGCAATCTAACCAACACTATAAATACCTAACTAACGAGAACAGAAGTCAGAATCAGCATGAGAACAAAAAAGAAAGCGGCTGCTCCTAGAACCTTATATTGCTGCTGTTGTCGGGGTGAAGGATAATCTGATGGGTATATATCTGGCTCAATTGCAAAGTTATTGATTAACCCTTCGTCATCGATCGTGTAGCCAACTGCAAAAGGAGTATCAATCAATTGAGCCTTATCATGACGGATCTTGGCTTGAACTTCAGCCGGAACCAGTTCAGTACCATCGCTGTAATGATTTTCAGCTTGGTTGAGGGTTTTCCCTGGGGTCTTGGTGTGGCTCATGGAATACCTCATTTGGACTTCATACTTATAATCATAGTCTATCTAAACAACAGATGTATTGCCCCAATAGGCTATCAATCGCTCAAATCCATACACTCTATGAGTTTGACCTTTTTAAAGATATTTGAAATCAATAGAATTGGTCACAAATCAATGGCCACAGTAGCACTACTGAGTGGATTATACGTGGTTACTACACTTAAATCAAGGGCAGCGCAATATCTTGGAGTTGATCGCAACTGCGGTGAACAACGCTCGTGAAGGTAAAGCTTCTCCTTCTTTACTTCCATAAGTCGTCTGTTATAAAGATGACGCTTGATTTTTTAATCTAGCTTTATATTATTAGTTTCTTGCTAACCATAAATAGTGCTGATATCGATAGTAAAATGATAAGCTCTGATTTCTAACCTTTGTTGAAAATAAAAACGATGAGCGGCGAAACGTTGAACGCCGGAATCAAGATGTAATTGTTGGCAATCGTGGGATTTGGCATAATTAATCAGCCATTGTAATAGTGCTTGACCGTAACCTCTCGAACGCTGTTCGTCAGCAACGATTAAATCATCTACGTATAAAAATTTTCCCCAAGACAAACTTTCAGAAAGTCTAAAACCCGCGACCGCTCTAACGGTATCCTCATCTTCCAAAGATGTTAAACAATAGCCTTGCTGTTCTTGTCGTCTGACACGAGTAATGAAATCAGTTTCAATTAGATGAGGGCGTAGTTGTTGCATAACTGGGAAGCAACGTGCAATTTCGACTTCTGATTTGGCTAACGCGATTTTAACCATATATAAATCTGTCAAGCAAAGGACTTCAGGGAAAATGAAGTATTCATATCATCCTCTTACTGATGGTTAGTGATATTATAGCCTAATTTAATTCTCAATCAATTATACTTGTATTTAATAGCTAAGGAGATTGTTTATATTGAACAGTTCTAATTTAAATACTTAAGTCATCCTCTAGGAGACAAGTTAAGTTTGTACAA
Source organism: Planktothrix sp. FACHB-1355 (assembly GCF_014748295.1). Classification (NCBI taxonomy): domain Bacteria; kingdom Bacillati; phylum Cyanobacteriota; class Cyanophyceae; order Oscillatoriales; family Microcoleaceae; genus Planktothrix; species Planktothrix sp. FACHB-1355. Next base: position 16,268 of record NZ_JACJUP010000011.1, read on the forward strand.
ACATAAATTAACCTAAAAATCGTGAAGTTAATTTAACCAAAAAACAGCTAACGCTGATAGGTGTTTTAAATCTAGCGAAATTAACTTAACTCAAATGATTGAAACACTTGTCAGACCGAATTTTCAATTAACTTCTCAACAAGACCAAGCACTCCAAAAAATTGCTGAATTCCTAAATAGTGACAAACGGATGTTCGGATTATTTGGATATGCTGGAACGGGGAAATCGACCATTGTTAACTTGGTTGCAGAACAGTTAGTCAGTGCTGGAAAGAGGGTTGTATTCACGGCTCCAACTAATAAAGCAGTAGGAGTATTGCAACGGATGGCTACTGAAAAGGGAGTCAGAGGAGTAGACTTTATGACCATCCATCAGCTATTAGGATTAGCCCCGGTAAAACAGGGACAAAAGAAAATTCTCAAGCAAGTTTCTCCGTCGCTACTCTATATGTACGATACCATCTTTCTAGATGAGTGCAGTATGGTGACAGAGGAACTGTGGAGCATTATCCAAGAGAGAATTGCTGGTACTTTAATTATAGGCAACAATCGACAACTGATTGTAATGGGCGACTCGGCTCAATTGCCACCTGTAAACGAAGAGATAAACGAGAAAAAATCGCAATCTTTCAACGTAGCTGACAAGGCTATTTTAACAGAAGTAGTCAGACAAGGCGCGGGTAGTCCGTTGTTGGAATTTGTAACTGCTTGTCGAACGGCTGCCAAAAGTAAAAAGGTATTCGAGCCATTTTCCAAGTTCAGTGCTTCTAAGAAGAACGGAGCATTCCTAGTAAGAGAACAAACTCTGTTAAAATGTAACCGTTCACGGGGTACAGGTAGCGTTTAAACTAATCAAAGAACGCTACCTGTAGTTTTTTGATTAGTTTTTAAATAGCTTATACTGTCAATAAATCACTTTTTTTAGATTTTATTGATAATCATATTTTCAGCTTAAAAAGCTGAAAGGGATATAGAGCATACGCTTGAAGCTATTTTACCCCCCCTGAACGGTTACGTTAAAATATGCTTTAAAGAAGTTTTCTTCCAAATTTGAACGAGACCCCGATTGCTTTCGCATTCTCTGTTACACTAACGAACGGGTTGCTTACTGGAATAGTAAAATCAGAGCTAAAGTTTACGGAAAAAACGCTCCTAGATTCGTGATTGGGGAAAGGTTGATTAGTAAAGCACCCGTGATTGCGCCGGATGGAAAAACTATTACCCTACCGACTTCAACAGAAGTGGAAGTAGTTGAATTTGGAGAAGATAGATATTCGGGGTATAAAGCTTGGAATGTTAAGGTAAAAACAGAGTCGGGATATATCCGCCAAATTTACATCCTGCATGAAGATAGTGTTCGCAGATTCAAGCAAGATAATACCAGATTGCTACGGAATGCGAAGATTAATCCCAGTTTATGGAAGGCATGGTACAATCATTGTGAAACTTTTGCAGATATGCGTAATTGTTGGGCGATTACGGTGCATAATTCACAGGGATCTACTTTTACAGAAGTGGCGATTGATAGCAAGGATATCTGTAAAAAGGTAGCGACGAAATCTCTGCATTTTGCTCGACTTTTTCCGGCTCAAAAGGCTAAGTTTGTTAAGGAGTACAGGGACAGCATTCGCGCTACTAATCAGCTTTATTATGTGGGGGCGAGCCGCGCTAGAAGTCGAGTTTTCGTTGTTCGATAATACTGATTAGGCTCGATAAAAGGTTGTGCGAAATACCGAATATTTAGCTGCGGCTGGTGAAAAAAAATAGAAAATATGACTCAAGTTTGAATCGATAAGCCATTAATTCGCTTTTAAAAAGATTCCCAGTCATATTTTTTACCGCGATCGCGGTAAACGGGTGGCACAACTTTTCAAGGTATAACCCGTGGAAACAGTAGTTGAAATCCCGATAATTGACACGAAAGCTCGCATCGAACTTCGACAACACTTTCAAAAACAATCCTACCACATTAAAACCAGGAAAGATTTAATTCCTAAGTTCAATCGGAATTTAGCACATGGCTGGATGATGCCAATTCTGGCGCAAGTAGACCGTTGTCTTTGGGGAAGATGGGATTACTGGGGGAGATGTCAATTAATTCCGGCGCACGCATGGAATCGGTGGAAAATGGAACCCATGTTAGCTCTCTTAGAAGGTAGAAAACCCGAACCATTGCCGGAGTTTGTCATTCATGAGACACTACCAAATGAACCTATTCCCCAAATCGATTGGGAGTATTCAAGCGTAGCAGAAAATATGCTGAACAATACTCTTAATTGTGTTCCCAAGCATGGAGAATGGCGAAGTTGGAGTGCGTGGGAATATCTCGAATATTTCTTGGATTGGGCTTTATTCGGTTTCGGTCATCCTGCTTACAAAAGTCTACCAAAAGAACCAGCAAGTTGTGAAGGAGCATCGATGCGTCTTTACCAGGTGTTCGATTTGTCTGCTCTTTTACTGTATCCTGAAGATTATTTAGGTAGAATACTACCCGATATTTGTGGAAAAAAGGCGCAGAGGAATGCTGGATTTTACCCAACACCGCTAGTAGTCGGTAGCTTCATATCTCAAGTAATTAGCGCTGAAAAGACAGACCGAACTTCTAGCTTTAATGAACCTGCTTGCGGTACGGGTACTTTGATGTTGGCACAATCTAATTATTGTTTGTGTGGCATCGGTCAGGATATCGACCCGATTTTGTTGAAGTGCGCTTTGTTTCAGTTCTTTCTGTACGCGCCTTGGTTGGCAATTCCGATTTGGTGGTTGGGTCAAACTGACCTGTGGCTTGGTAATACCTTATTAGCCGAAAAGCCTAAATCGATGAATGCGGTTTATTGGTACGAAGAATGGTTTGAATCAGTTGAAAATGCAGAGCAAGAGGAAAAGAGCGAACAGGTAAAATGTGAAAGTTTTGAAATAGTTGAACAAACTATGCAGCCGGAAACAGTGATTCAAGAAATCGTGCAGGGTAAACGCAAGCCGAAGAAGAATACAACGTCAGCCAAACAGATGACTTTGTTTAATTTGGAGGATTTTACTTGAATGCTTCCGTAACAAATTTCAAGTAAATCAGAGAAAGTCAAACTTAAGTCACACAAGTTGTTGGGTAGGTACAAATCTACCCAACCAAACAAGAAAGACAGCAAAGTAATAACATATTTAGGTTAAGTTACTGGTTCTTGGTCAAATCGACGCATCAAGTCAACAAGTGCTTCTCTAGAAGGCTTATTTCCCTCTTTTAACAATTCAGCTAAACCTTCAAAATACTTTTCTCTCTCACCAGCCGGACAAAACATAATTAGCAATTTAGCAGGTTTGGTTCCTCGGTTAGAAAATGTGTGAGGCGTATTCCGAGGTACAAGCACAAACGCACCAGGTTGACCCTGTACTATACGTTCTCCCACTTGAATCTCAACTTCTCCTTCTAAAACATAAAACATTTCTTCCATCTGGCGATGAATATGCAGTTCGGGTGCAGTTCCACCAGGCTGAATAAGATTTTCAAACAAACCTAAATGACCGTGAGTATCTGCACCTACTACTTTAAATGTTACTTCGCTGTTACCGATAATCAGATGATTACCTTCACCGGGAGCTAGTACAATTTCTTTAATCGGTAGAGTCATAGGAGTTTGTCTGGGTTAAATTAATTAAATTTTACGAAAAGCTTTTAGTGCAAACTTGTCTCACCACTTGCAAAAATTGCCGCACGATGGGTGTTTCTTCTCCTTCTCGCCACGCTACCGCCGCTTCTACTAACGGTGTTTCTTCCTCAAAGCTACGATAAACTACCCCAGACCTTTGAAGATTTTGCAAGCAAGATGGGACAATGGCAATCCCCATTTCGGCAGATACTAAACCAATAATCGTCTGCATTTGGATCGCTTGTTGTCCTACCTTGGGAGTAAAATCTGCTTGCTGACAGAGAGTTAGAATGCGATCGTACAATCCTAACCCCTTTTGGCGTGGGAACAAAATAAAAAATTCCTCTGCTAACTGACTTACCTTGACCCGTTCTTGTACAGCCAACGGATGAGTTTCAGGTAATGCCACAATCAAAGGCTGTTGCTGAATGCACTCCCAGCTTAGAGTATCATCTTCCAAAGGCGGATGGACAAATCCCACTTCAATGCGATTGTCTCTTAACGCCTGCTCTTGTTCTATGGTAGTTAACTCAAGCAACACCAACTCAACATCTGGAAATTCTTCTCGAAATTCCCGCAGGATAGCAGGTAGTACGTCATAAGTCACAGAACTGATAAATCCCACTCGCAATTGTCCCACCTCCCCTCGTCCCACGCGCCGAGTCACTTGTATCGCCTGTTCTAATTGAGTTAATAGCTGATAAGCTTCCTGTAAAAACACCCTTCCGGCGTCTGTTAGCTGCACCTGTCGCTTAGTTTTGCGTTGAAACAGTTCTACACCGAGTTCCGCTTCTAATTGCTGAATTTGCTGACTTAAAGGCGGTTGAGCGATGTGGAGTCGTTCGGCGGCTTTGCTGAAGTGCAGTTCTTCAGCTACCGCAATGAAATAGCGCAAGTGTCGCAGTTCCACTGATTTGATATCTTAAAAGTCTCAATTCCTCATAAATATATATTGGACAACTAAAAAGAGTCTACTTATGATGCAGGTAAGTAGATAATTCACAAGTTAGATTGATGCGAGAAAATTACACGCCTGGGTATTCGAGCAATGCAACATATTTTATGGCGCAGCGCACAGTTGAAAGTCATGGAGCATTTTTTATTCCTCACTTATATCCGGGGATGAAATTGCTCGATTGCGGTTGTGGCCCGGGTACAATTACTTTAGGTTTGGCAGGAATTATTTTTCCGGGTACGGTGACGGGAATTGACCGGGAGATATCGCAAATTAATATAGCGATCGAAAATGCTAAAAAGCAGGGTATCAGCAATGCTGATTTCATCGAAGGAAGTATTTACAATCTACCGTTTCCAGATAATTCTTTTGATGCTGTATTTTCTCATGCTTTGTTCGAGCATCTAGCAGAACCCCTGAAAGCTTTATCGGAAATAAAGAGGGTTTTAAAGCCAGGGGGTAAAGTGGGTATTCGCAGTCCTGACTGGGGCGGATTTTTGATTGCGCCTGAGACGCCACAAGTGAAAGAAGCGATCGCATTTTACCAGTTTCTCCAGCAGCAGAATGGCGGAAATCCTTATGTTGGCAGGGAATTGAAAGCTTTGCTCAAAAAAGCGGGTTTTAGCAACAGCGAATTTTCTGCATCTTATCAGTGTTATGAGCCATTAAGTCAAGCTACAGAATACTTGGCGTTTAGGATTGAGGCGGCAGAAAAGATTGAAGGTGCGCCAGAAAAGGGATGGTCTTCTAAATTGACGCTAACGCAGATGGTTGAGGCTTTGCGAGAGTGGAGTCATCACCCGGATGGAATATTTGCACAATCTTGGTGCGAAGCAGTTGGCTTTATAGGGTAAATACTACCTGAAGAGTGTGGTTTCTTCGTTGTGGCTCCCAGCTAGGAATTGGCAGAATTAAATCATCAAGGTTTGGGGCGGTTTGAATGTGACCGCTTAAGCAAAAAATGAACGCACAATTTGAACGAATTGAAGACCGAGTAACCACTGTGGTTGTTGACAGCACAGCCGTTGAATCGGAAAGTGCTGAAAAAGAACGGGTAGAAGAATTCAACATCAATCACGAGCGGGTACTAGGCTTCTTCAAAAATGTCATTCATCAAGGCAAAATACGCCAAGTTGTAGTGAAGGGAAAGCAGGGAAATACGCTGGTTAAAGTTCCTTTGATTCCCGCTGCTTTAGGTTTAACAGGTGCTACGCTTTTGTTTCCAGTCACAACTGTGGTAGCAGCCGTTGCTGTTTTTGGTGCTAAGCTTACTTTAGTTATCGAGCGTCAAGAAGAAGTAGTTTAATGTTTTGGCAATTAAATAGCTAAATCTTCTAGCTTAAGTTAGAGATAGAGCGGCGTCTTTCTGTTGGAGTTAATTACAGAAAGACGCTTTTGAATTAGCTGATTTATAATTGATACTAATTGAGTGAGATTATGCCCGCTCGTACCATTCTGTGCAATCTACTTTATAATCATCAAAGTAGAATATTTCAGAAGCGATACGTCTAGAGAAAGACGTTTTACTTATAAATATCTCCTTAAGATTGTAAAAATTGAAAGTTTACGAAAATTCAAAAGTAGCAAGAAAAAGACTTGCCGAACTGTAGAGCGATCGCAATTAAAGGATAGTTATGAACAACTCGTTGACCCGCCCTCTAGCTGTTGTGACAGGTGCTTCTAATGGCATCGGCTATGAACTTGCCAAACAGTTTGCCCAAAACGGTTTCGACCTGCTAATTAGAGCTACCGGATCGAGCATTAATGAAGCAGCACGAGACTTTGAGAATAATGGCGCTCTCGTTGAGACAGTAGAAGCAGATCTAGCTACTTATGATGGAGTCGAGACGCTCTACAAACAAATTAAAGCTACAGGTAGACCGGTAGATGCGATCGCAATTAATGCAGGTGTTGGCGTTGGGGGCGACTTTGCCCGCGAAACAGACCTCGAAGACGAACTGAATCTGATTAACCTAAACGTCGTGTCCTCCGTGCATCTTGCCAAACGGGTAGTGAAAGATATGGTTGAACGCGGTCAAGGTCGCATTCTCTTCACCTCATCCATTGCTGCCATCATGCCTGGGCCATTCGAGGCTGTCTACGCAGCATCTAAGGCTTTTATCCACTCGTTTTCCGAGGCACTACGTAACGAGTTAAAAGATACAGACGTAACCGTTACTTCACTGATGCCAGGGCCAACCGATACCAACTTTTTCCACCGTGCCGGGATGGATGATACCAAGGCAGGTGCAGGCGAAAAGGACGACCCAGCACTGGTGGCGAAACAAGGTTTTGAGGCAATAATGGCAGGTAAAGATGCCATTATTGCAGGTAAATCAAAACCAAGCTTCAGGGCAATGTCAGCAAGGTGTTACCGGATACCGTCAACGCCTCACAGCACCGCCAGTTAACCGAACCGGGTTCTGGTCGCAAGTAATTTGGACTATTCGATCGAATCATCTCCAAAAAAGTGTTAAATCCTTTCCAATCCATTTATCTTATGTAACGATGCTTTTCGTCTATACCCTCACAATCGTTACATAAGATGTTTAGATTCAGTTTTATATAAAATCTGTCTTATGTAACGTATACAGTAGTTCATGCGTTACATAAGATTTAATGGCAATTCTTTCCCAACATAAAAACTGACTACTTTTCCATTACTTCGTTGGTAACCGTACCAATACGGACCATGCGGGCAACGACGGCAGTTTTCCTTTCCGCAGCGAACTTTTTCTAAACGGTAGACAATCGAGTTAAAGCGACGCACGCTGAGTGCAATTCGTCCCGACTTAACAGGTGGTAACTCAAACTCTTGTGCTAAAGATTCTAATTGTTCAATGCGAACAGATAGCCAGCTTTGAAGCTGTTTTAATTCATCGGAGTTCCAGCGCTCTAAAAGCCGAATAACTTTTTCTTTTGGCGTCAGTTTCATTAACTTGCTTAACCTCCGCGCCTATAAGAGTGAATTGCGATCGCTCACATCCCCAGAAAGCAGGTCAGAAATTTTCTAGCCTCTATATGCACCATTGTAGCACTAACGCTCTAATGGTGCGTTAATAGTTGTGATAAGCTGTTAAGTAAAGCTAAGTGTAAAAGCCTCAAGAATAGGGATTGGAATGGCTAGACGAGTTCTGCTGCTTGGAAAATGGAATCTGGCAGCAATTATGGCTGACAGAAGAATAAGCGATGAAGAGTTAGCCACCAGACTTGGGGAACTGACTGGTAGAGCGCCACATCCGAAAACTGTCTACAAATGGAAGACAGCCACAGAGCGCCCTAACATTCGTCTCGACCATTGGGATGCCCTACCACTTGTCCTCAACTGTAGCCACGCAGATTTGATCGGAAAGGAAGAAAACTGAATTACAGTAGTGCGATCGCATGGCAAGCACTTCTTAATCTGAGCTTGTCTTATGTAACGGTCAAAGTAATGTAAGCGTTACATAAGACTAATTTCAGCCAAAGAGAACCGAACAAATATATATCTATAGCTCGACCTGCGATAGTCAACAGTTTTGCTTGTCTTATGTAACCTTTGCTGCTTTTTTTATTCCAAAAAGCGTTACATAAGACGCTTACCATCATCAACCCCGATCTATGCAATAACAATTGAGTATTATTACAGCCCCACCTACCTTCTTGCCCACAATACTTAACTTAACGACTTTTAATGCCCCGAATGTGCAAGATGCAGGAAAAGCATCTAAACGGAATGCTAAAGATGAAGAAGATGATGATAATGACGACTTCATCAAATAAAGATCGAATCTATTAAATCAATTTAAAAGCCGCTTAAAGCGGTTTTTCTTTGACCCCCCACCCACCCCATCAATAGCCAACAAAAAGCCGCTATCGCTGCTAGTAAGAAAAATGCCAATCATTCTAAGTGATGAATTTTCTGCCAAGTGCGATCGCCTTCAACACCCCTTACTTTCACCCTTCAAACCAAATTTTCTAAAGCGACGAAGTAGCTAACTTGGTTCTCTGAACTGGTCAATTTGCTTTTTACTTACCAACAAAACCTTCCCCAGCCCAATGGGTTATTTCAAGAGCAACGGCTGGTAAAAGTGATTAAAAATTTATTCGTTTTCAGGAGTCATTTCAACAATGAATCACA
>NZ_JACJUP010000110.1:0-10038 GCF_014748295.1 Planktothrix sp. FACHB-1355
CGATTCCAGGCGCTGCTACCTTATGAAGGCTCTCAAAGCCAAACATTGAAGGCGTTACAAGCAAAAAATACTGCTCGGTTCGCTGTTACTTTTTGTTAAGTTCGGTATTTAAGAGTTAAAACTGCCGATCGCACGGTGGCGCTCTACACTTGCCGCCTTCTATATATTATAGGCAATTTGGGACAAACCTTTTGGCTCTAAGACGCCCCGATCGAGCTGACGCCGTGACGAGGGATAACCTCACTCGGTAAGGTCAAGGTAAAAGCAGTCTGACCGGATGGCGTTGGATCGAGCGTCAGTTCACCTTTGTGTGCGCGTGCGATTTCCCGCGCTAAACTCAGTCCCAGTCCTGTTCCCTCTACTTTGCGCGTTCGGGCGGGGTCGCCACGATGGAACCGATCGAATACGCGATCGCGATCGGACTCAGGAATATCCTTAGAACTGTTGGTAATGGTCACCAACACAACATTTGCCTGACGGTAGGCGTTAATCTCGATCCAACCATCTGGAAGATTGTACTTAATAGCATTACCGATGAGATTTTGCAATACTTGAACCAGTAAGTCGCGATCGCCTTGCACCTTCAATCCGGGTAGAATTTCCGTTTGTACCTCCAGATGTGGTGCCAGCAGTTCGATATCCTCCAGCATCTCGTTTAATAAATCGGACAAATCTACTTCCACCCGATGCAGACTCATCTGTCCGGCATCTGCCAAAGACAGCAGCAGCAGTTTCCGCACAATTCCGCTGAGACGGCGCACCTCATCTAACAAGCTGCTTAAACTTTGCTGCACATCCGATTCAGCTTCAACTTGTTGCAGAGTTCGTTCCAGTTCACCTTGCAAAATAGCTAGAGGTGTCTTAAGTTCGTGGGCGGCATCCGCACTGAAGCGAGAAGCTTGCTTAAAACTGCGTTCCAGGCGTTCCAACATTTGGTTAAACACCTGAATCAACTCTAGAAATTCTACATCCGTTGCACCGATCGGAACTCTTCGATCGAGTCCTTTGACCGTAACTTGTGCAATGGCAGCAGTTAACTGTTGGATGGAACATAAGGTACTGCCAGACAGACCCCACGCACCACCAAGAACCAGGAGCAGTAAGATAGGTATCGAAATCAAGAAGACATTGCGGATCGTCGCCATTTCTCGATCGATACCATTTAAACTAACAGCGATCGCAACACTGTGGCGGGGAAAAGCGATCGCACCTACACGCCAAATACCGTTTTTTGTGTGCTGAGTTGTAAATTGGGATAACTTCGGCGGCTGAATGCGACGAGATATTGGGCTTTTTTTATTGAAGGTCGGAACTGGTGGAAGTAACTGGTACGGACGGAATGGCAACAAGGATTTCAGATTGAGATCCCCAGACCACTCACTTGACTGATACAGGATTTCTCCGTTGTTACTTTCAGCTTTTATCGTAATAGGCGTTTGTGAGTTACTGCCAAACGCAAAATGTAAAGAAGTTTCGTAAGCTTGCCAATTAGTTTGCACTCGCGGACGTACAGCCATCAACAGTTGGGTTTCCAGTTCCGCGTCTAGGCGGCTTACCTTGGCATCGTAAATTAACCACCAGGAAATTCCGGCAAATCCCACGAGGGTGCTACCAGCTAGGGTAGCCGATAGTAAGGCGATTCGGAGCCGAAAAGAACGGAGTCCCACAATCAAGATTCTAATTTGCGAAAACGATACCCAACTCCCCGCACGCTTTCGATCCAACTCGATCCTTCAACGGGGTCTATCTTTTTGCGTATCCTTTGAATGCAGACATCAACCACATTAGTATTGGGATTGAAATCGTACCCCCAAACGTGTTCCAAGATTTGCGTGCGAGTAAAAACTCGTCCGGGAGAGCGCATGAGGTATTCCAGCAGGTTAAACTCGCGAGTAGTTAATTCTACGGTAATATCGTTGCAGGTGACTTCCCGTGCGATGCGATCGAGTTTAATTGGCCCAAGACAAAGCAAATTTTGCCGATCGCCAGAAGTTCGACGCACCACGGCATGAATGCGAGCAACCAACTCCTCCACAAAAAACGGTTTCGCTAAATAGTCATCCGCACCGAGATTCAGACCGACAATTCGGTCATCCAGTTCATTGCGAGCTGTAAGCAAAATGACTGGGACGTTGTTACCTGCCAAACGCAGACTTTTGAGGATAGTCAGTCCATCCTTCCCAGGCACCATGATATCAAGCACGATCGCATCGTATTGATTTTCCGTAGCGCGAACATAGCCTTCGTTGCCGTTATCGCAATAATCAACCACGAAACCCTGCTCTTTCAAACCTGTGCGGACAAAGTTAGCTATTTTTACCTCATCTTCAACGAACAGGACGTGCATAAACCTTTATTCTACTTCCGATCTCTACCTAGAAAAATTACAAAACTGTAATCCAGAAAATCAGTTTGTTGTCATTTTGGCAGATTTAAATAAAAAACATAGACATCTACCCATTCTCAAGACAAGGAGATCGTCATGCGGATTAATCGAGGACTGTTAGTTTTATCTGCGGTTACACTTTTAATGGGGGCTTCCGGTTTTATGGCTCCCAACAAAGTAGCAGCCAATCAGTCCGACCTGGTAGCACAAGATTCATCGCAACCCAACAGTAAACCGGAAGGTGCGAGGCGACGTGGAGGCAGAGGTTTTGCAGCTATCTCCGGGCTGACTGATGCTCAAAAAGACCAACTCAGACAAATTCATGAGTCTACTCGCCAGCAGATGGATGCCATCTTGACAGCAGAACAACGAGAACAAATGCGTACTGCCAGAGAACAACGTCAGCGTCCCAGTATAAATTTAACTGAAGATCAAAAAACGAGAATGAGAACAATTCGGGAGGACGCCAAGAAAAGAATGGAAGCTGTTTTGACCCCCGAACAGCGGCAACAACTCGAACAAATGCGTCAGCAAAGACCTCAACGTCCTCAACAACCTCAGTCTTAGTGACGCTAAGAGCTTATCCGAAAAATCGACATCTGCGTTCATCTGTGTTTATCTGTAAATATCTGTGGCTAAATCTCCTCAAAGATACTTTTCGGATCGCTCAAATTAAAGTAGCTTGGGTTGAGTTGGTTAAAATTTAACCACAGATGAAAAAAGATAAACACAGATGAACACAGATTTCTTACTCGAACCCAATCTACTATTCTTTTTAATCTAACGGTGTTGGGAAAACAGAGGCAAATCCAAATCGATATCCTAGAGAAACCATCCACAGCAATTGGGTAAGGCAAGGGAGGATGAAACTCGATTCACCGCCAGAGGTTACTTTAAAGCCTTCTCCGCAAGGCCCTGTTAAAAAGAGTTCGATCGTTAAATGGCTCGTTGGATTAATCGTTCTTGGGGCATTGGCAGGCGGAGGATACCTCGTTTACGTTCAACTGACAAATGCACCGCGCCAAGAAGCGAGACGTCGGATGCAGACGGTTTCTGTGGAACGAGTCAATTTACCGATTTCGATCTCCGCTAATGGAACTGTGCAACCAGAACGAGCAGTGAACATGAGTCCTAAGAACTCTGGCGTGTTGAAGCAGTTGCTGGTGAAGGAAGGCGATCGCGTGGAGGCAGGACAAATCTTAGCATACATGGATGATTCCAACCTGCAAGGGCAAATGACTCAAGCTAAAGCGCAACTAACATCGGCGCAAGCAAATCTGGATCGGCTTTTGGCAGGCAATCGTCCTCAAGAAATCGCGCAAGCAGAAGCGCAGTTAACATCGACGCAAGCAAATCTCGATCGGCTTTTGGCAGGCAATCGTCCTCAAGAAATCGGTCAAGCAGAAGCGCAGTTAACATCGGCGCAAGCAAATCTCGATCGGCTTTTGGCAGGCAATCGCCCCCAAGAAATCGGCCAAGCAGAAGCGCAGTTAACATCGGCGCAAGCAAATCTCGATCGACTTTTGGCAGGCAATCGCCCTCAAGAAATTGGCCAAGCAGAAGCGCAGTTAGCATCGGCACAAGCAAATCTCGATCGGCTTTTGGCAGGGAATCGCCCTCAAGAAATTGCCCAAGCAGAAGCGCAACTAACATCGGCACAAGCTAACTTACGACAGGCAGAACTTACTTTTAATCAAAACAAACAATTATATACAGCGGGTGCGATCGCTCTACGTGAGGTGGAAGCTTCCCGTAGTTCCTACGACACCGCCAAAGCCCAAGTCAAACAAGCACAGGAAGGTCTTAATCTGGTAAAATCGGGCACTCGTCCGGAAGAGATTGCCCAGGCACGCGCCGAGGTTAAACAAGCACAGGAAGCTCTTAATCTAGCGAGATCGGGTAGCCGTCCGGAAGAAATTGCCCAAGCACGCGCCGAGGTCAAACAAGCGCAAGAAGCACTCGCTTTGGTAAAAGCGGGCACTCGTCCGGAAGAAATTACCCAAGCACGCGCCGAGGTGAAAAAAGCACAAGAAGCACTAGATTTAGTAAAATCGGGCACTCGTACCGAAGAAATTACGCAAGCACGCGCCCAAGTCAAACAAGCACAAGAAGCCCTCAACCTGCAACGTGCTGGTACACGTCCGGAAGAAATTACGCAAGCACGCGCCCAAGTGATGAGCGCTGAAGGCGCTATGCAGACCATTCGCGCACAGGTTAACGATACCGTGATTCGCGCTCCCTTCAGCGGCGTTGTAACTCGCAAATTTGCCGATCCGGGTTCGTTTGTCACCCCAACTACTTCCAGCAGTTCGGTTTCTTCAGCTACCTCATCATCTATCTTGGCCTTAGCATCTCAAAATCAGATCGTTGCTAAGGTTGCAGAAACCAGCATCCCGCAAATTAAAGTCGGGCAAAACGTCACAATTGAAATTGATGCCTATCCAGGTAAGACATTTAAGGGCAAAGTTACCCAAGTTGCCACCCAGTCTACCGTGGAGCAAAACGTGACCAACTTTGAGGTGAAAACCTCGATCGATGACCCGGAAAACTTGCTGCGTGCGGGGATGAACGCCAACGTGGTGTTTGAGGTTGGCACGTTGAACAACGCTTTAGTGGTTCCCACTGTGGCGATTGTGCGCCAAGAGCAAGGAACTGGTGTGTATGTGTTAAACCCAGAAAGAGGCAGACCGCGATTTAAGCCGATCGCAACTGGACAAACAGTGGAGAATAAGACGGTGGTTGTGTCTGGACTGGAAGAAGGAGAACAAGTTTTAATTAGCTTTCCCCAAGGAAGACCCCAAACTAGGACACCTTCATTAATGCCGGGAATGGGGCCGCCAGGAGGAGGTAGAGGAGGTAGAGGGGGCTTTTAATATGAAGACAGAGGGTAGAAGGCAGCAATTTGAGAGGAAAGCCGGAAATTTGGGTCGAATTCATCCGACCGAAATTTCTCTGTTTGAGGTGCTGACAATGGCAGTGGAGGCGTTGTGGAGCAATCGCCTCCGGACGAGTTTGACGATGCTGGGCGTAATTATCGGTATTGCCTCGGTCATCATGGTGACATCGGTCGGACAGGGAGTCCAGAAGGCGACGGAGCAACAGATCCAAGCTTTGGGAACAAATGTGATGTTGGTGTTGGCGGGAGCGGCGCGGTATGGGGGTATCAGTCAGGGTGCGGGTTCGGCAGGTACGCTGACTTGGGAGGATGCCCAAGCGATCGCCAAACAAGTACCGGCAGCTACTGGTGTAACTGCTTACTTGCAGAGATCGGGACAGGTGGTGTATGGCGATCGCAACGTTTCCACTTTCATTCTGGGAGTTGATTTGAGCTATCCCGATGTCAAAGAAATTCATCCCCAGGAAGGGCAATTTTTCAGTCAAGACGACCTTGACAAAGCGGAACCTGTTGTGGTCTTAGGTAGCAAGGTGCGGAACGATTTGTTTCCCAGTGGACAACCTGCCGTCGGTTCCACCGTGCGGGTTCAGAGCGGACGCTACACTGTGATTGGGGTAATGGAGTCGAAAGGCTCGGTTGGCGGACAGGATCAGGACGATCGAGTTTATATTCCCCTCACTAATATGTCCCGTCGAATTGTGGGCAACAATGCCATTAATGGCACTGCTATTAACGGTTTGTGGCTGAAAGCGAAAGATCAAATCGACCTGGAAGCTGCCCAGTTTCAAGTTACAAACTTGTTACGAATTCGGCACAATATTTATCCGCCAGAACCGGATGATTTTCGCATCAGCAATCAGATAGATATTATCAATGCTTTTAGCAGCGTGGTGGGATTATTCACTGTTTTGATCGGTGCGATCGCAGGTATTTCTTTAATCGTCGGCGGGATTGGGATTGCTAACATTATGTTAGTTTCTGTGGTGGAACGCACTCGCGAAATTGGTATTCGCAAAGCTGTGGGAGCTACTAACAGGGCTATTTTGAGTCAATTTCTGGCTGAGGCAGTACTGGTTTCTCTGGCGGGAGGAGCTTTGGGTATTATTATCGGCATTAGTCTTACTTTTGCAATTGCTAATGTATTTAAATTTCCCTTTGTGCTTTCTGTCTGGTCAGCTGTCGCCGGACTCGTCCTCGCTATTACTGTAGGACTGATAGCTGGAGTTATACCCGCTCGAAATGCGGCAAGGCTCGATCCAATTGCGGCACTGAGAAGCGATTAAAGCAATCATATAAGAACTATGCCAAACCTACACATTGAAACAACGCGCCTGACCTGGCGACCTGTTGAGCTAACAGATCGAGATCGATTGCATAATTTGTGGATCGATCGACATATCCGGAGATACCTGTTTGACGATCGCATCGTCTCGCGAGATTGGACAGAAAACGAAATTATCAAGAGCGGAGAATCTTTTGCCAAATATAACTTCGGTCTGTGGTTAGTTTTTGCCAAACAAAGCGATAATTTTATTGGATTTTGCGGTTATCGCGTCCCGGATGAATCATCAGAACCAGAACTTTTGTACGGAATTAAATCGAACTATTGGTGTCAGGGGTTGGGAACGGAAGTAGCGCTTGCAGCAAGCAAGTATGCGTTCGCAAACCTTGGTTTTCAGCGCGTTATTGCTAGCGTAGATAAACCCAACTTAGCATCCGTTAAAGTCTTACAAAAGATCGGTATGAAGTCCGATCGGTCTGTTTGCGTTAATGGTACAGAGATTCTTTACTTTGTATTGAAACAGCAAGATTTAGAAACTTTTTAATTTTTGTTTTGTTTATGGCAACGATGATTTGGATGGAAGCTATCAGAAAAACCTACCGTTTGGGAGAGGTCGAGGTGCCTATTCTCAAAGGAATCGATCTCGCTATTGAAGAAGGCGAGTATGTCGCTATTATGGGCGCATCCGGTTCTGGCAAATCTACTTTGATGAATATTTTGGGGTGCCTCGATCGTCCTACTGATGGATATTATTTTCTAGAAGGCAGAAACCTGACAACGCTCAATAATGATGAGTTGGCTTATATACGCAATCAGCGGATTGGTTTTGTGTTTCAGCAGTTCAACCTCCTCCCCCGCGCCACAGCTTTAGAAAATGTGATGTTGCCGATGATTTATGCAGGCATTTCCAAATTTCAACGTCGTCGGCGTGCGGAGGAAGCGCTGAGTCGAGTTGGTTTAGGCCAAAGGTTTTTCAACCGTCCCAGTCAGCTATCTGGGGGACAACAACAAAGGGTAGCGATCGCCCGCGCTCTTGTCAACCGTCCTGCCCTTGTTCTAGCGGACGAACCTACAGGTGCTTTAGATACTCAAACCTCTTACGAAGTAATGGAGTTACTGACAGATTTGAACAATCAAGGCATCACCATAGTTATTGTTACCCACGAACCGGACATTGCTGCCCAAACTCACCGCACGATTCATGTCAAAGATGGCTTGGTGGTTTAATTTGTTAAATCTGGCTTTGAAGCATTACTTAATAAATCACAATAAAAAGCTTACAAACCTAACCATAATTTAATATACAGAAAATATCTGAATATTTACAGTCTCTCTTCACTAACCTACATTCGGTTCAAGTCATTGGTAAATATGGATAAATAGTTATCGTTACACAACGGATAAGCATTAACACTTAGTAAAGTAATTACTAATAATTGTTATAACTTTTGTTAAAGATTGGATACTCACTCGATCGCTAGGCAAAAGAGGGGTAAACGGTGAAAATCCTTACTGTATAAGCTTTTCCCTTTTCACCTTTTTGGCTTTGCTCTCCGAATCGTAAAAAATCCAGTAGAAAGTTATCTCATCTGTTTATGCTGAATCTGATTACAATATAATTAATTTAGACTGACTATTCGATCGGTCATATCAGTAGAGGTTACTCTATGCCACAAGTTAACTATACTATTCCTACCATCAGGACTCTGCAAGAATTGGATCGTGCTGTTGAGCGCTACAAAACCAGTAATCTAAGCGGTGGTGAACTTCTTTCTCTATGGCAAGCTATCCGCGATGCTTCTCTCAATCAGAACTTCTCAGAACCTAAGAATGATGGGGTTTCTGTTGAAAATAGCTACTAAGTTAGGGAGCTAACTATCTTCGCGAAAATCATCAATCTGGGCAATTGGGGGCGGCAATATTTAGAGCAGTTTTCATTTAGATAAAGTTTTCTGAGATCCCCGACTTCTTCAAGAAGTCGGGGATCTTTGTATCGCTAAAGATCTGAATTAAGGCAAATCGGTACTCCCCATCAGATACAAATCGCACTCGCGGGCGGCACCGCGACCTTCATTTATCGCCCAGACAATCAGGCTTTGACCGCGACGACAATCACCGGCAGCGAAGACGCCGGGAATACTGGTAGCGTATTTGCCATAATCGGCTTTGACGTTGCTGCGGGCATCGCGATCGAGTCCCAAGGCGTCCAGCAAAGGTTGTTCTGGGCCAAGGAAACCCATTGCTAGCAAAACTAGCTGGGCGGGAATCACTTTTTCCGTACCGGGGATGTGTTTGGGGATAAATTGACCTTTCTCGTTTTTCTCCCAGTCCACTTGTACGGTGTGGATGGCTTTGACGTGACCGTTTTCATCACCCTCGAACTTGGTGGCTGTTGTGAGATAGACGCGGGGGTCGCCGCCAAATTTAGCAGCCGCTTCCTCCTGACCGTAGTCCATTTTGTAAACTTTGGGCCACTCCGGCCAGGGGTTATTGGCAGCCCGTTCTTGCGGTGGCTGAGGTAGAATTTCTACTTGTACGAGGCTGTTGCAACCGTGGCGAATTGAAGTGCCCACGCAGTCAGTACCGGTATCGCCACCACCGATGATCGCGACATCTTTGCCTTCCGCAGAGATAAAGTCCTCTCCTGGTTTTCGATCCAGAATCGCTTTTGTATTGGCAGTAAGAAAATCCATTGCGAAGTAGATGCCCTTTAACTGGCGTCCTTCGATCGGCAAATCGCGCGGCTTAGTCGCACCTGTGCAGAGTAGGACGGCATCGAATTCCTTGAGGAGATTTTCGGCGGGAAAGTCTTTACCGACTTCGGTGTTGCAGATGAATTTCACACCTTCTTCTTCCAAGACTTTGAGACGGCGGAGAACTACTTGCTCTTTGTCCAGTTTCATGTTAGGGATGCCGTACATGAGCAATCCACCCGGACGATCGGCCCGTTCAAATACCGTTACCCAGTGACCCGCTTTATTGAGTTGGGCAGCAGCAGCCAGTCCGGCTGGGCCAGAACCAATGACAGCAACTCTCTTACCAGTGCGCTTGGTGGGTGCTTCCGGCGTTATCCAACCTTCCTCCCAACCTTTATCGATAATCGAACATTCAATATTTTTAATTGTGACTGGCGGATTGTGGATACCCAACACGCAGGAACCTTCGCAGGGTGCGGGACACACGCGCCCGGTGAATTCGGGGAAGTTGTTGGTTTTGTGCAAGCGATCGAGCGCTTCCCGCCACAGTCCCCGATACACAAGGTCATTCCATTCCGGGATCAAGTTATTCACCGGACAGCCGCTAGCCATACCGCTGATGACCGTTCCCGTATGACAAAACGGCGTACCGCAGTCCATACACCGCGCCGCCTGAGTGCGAAGCTTGTCATCCGGCATATGCAAATGGAATTCGTCCCAGTTGCGAACGCGATCGAGCGGGGCGAGTTCCGAGGGCAATTCGCGCAGAAATTCGATA
>NZ_JACJUP010001100.1:0-2357 GCF_014748295.1 Planktothrix sp. FACHB-1355
AACTTTTCCGGGTCAACTAATACTTGATATTGGCGAACATCGCCCCCATAAGCGACAACTTGACTGACTCCCGGCACAGCTAAAAGGCGATTGGTTACTTGCCAATCAACGATGCGCCGCACTTCCATCAAATCGATTTGAGATTGGGCGGTTTCGTTGGGAATAGTGAAAGCATATTGCAGTACCGTGCCCACAGGAGAACTAATCGGAGAAATTTGCGGCGTTTCTACTCCTTCCGGCAATTTACTTTGAGCTTGTTGCAATCGCTCTGTGACTAATTGTCGAGCTAGATAAATATCAGTTTCCCAGTTAAAGATAATTTTGACAACGGAAATTCCCGCCGCACTGGCAGAACGTACTGCTGTTACTCCCGGAGTCCCGTTTACCGAACTTTCAATCGGTAAAGTTACGAGGGATTCGACTTCTTCGGGAGCGAGTCCCGGTGCTTCGGTTTGAATTTCCACTTGGGGCGGTGCAAAGCTAGGAAATACATCTAAAGGCATTTGGATGATGGTACGAAATATCCAAATCGTCACCACAATTGCACCCAAAATAACTAACCAACGACGGGCGATCGCCCATTTGATAATCGCACTAAGCATTGTTGTATAGCTAGGGACTAGGGGCTAGGGGCTAGGGACTAGGGAAGAGGGAAGAGGGAAGAGGGTTACGGAATAAGGGATAAAAAGTATGCCACAAACGATTGCTATTTGCTGTAGTAATTACCGCTTTTCTAATGCTTGCAATTCATAAATCGGAATGTCGGATTCTGAAAAGTTTGTCGGCATTGGGCGATGCTGAGTGCGACGAGTCGCCCAAACAGTACCTCCCCAGAAAGTAAAAACTGCGATCGCACCACCAGCAGGTATCGCCCACCACCAAGAGACTGGTAACTGGGTAAGTGAAGGAGTGGGGGATTGGGAGAGTGGGGGAGTGGGGGAAGTATTATGTACATTTTCTCCCGCTTTTTTAGAGTCACCGCGTAAAGATTGTGCGTAAAGTTGCGGTGCGCGTTGCGTGACTACTAAATCTCCTTCAAACAAACCAGTTTTTACTTCCACCATATCCCCAGAAGTTTGACCTAAAGTAACTTCAACTGGTTGATAGTTATTACCGTTTTGTACGTAAACCAGTTTCTTGCCATTTGCTTCCACTACAGCGGAATTGGCGATCGCCAAAATCGGTGTGGCTGTCTTATCTGTTAATACTTCCAATTCGGCAAACGTACCCGGTTTGAGGATGCCGCTATAGTTTTCTAATTGAGCTTTTACAGGCACTACTCGCGTTTCTGTTTCTACCAACGAACCAATTACCGTAATATTTCCCCTAAAGGTTTGGTTCGGTAAACTGGCAACTTTCACATTTACCTGCTGACCGATTTTGATTTTATCTAAATCTTTTTCATAAATATTCGCAGTGGCAAAAACCTGGCTGTCATTGACAATCGTCATTAACTTGCCGCCCGCATCCTGGAATGATTGACCGAGGCTAACTTCTCTGTCAGCAACTCTACCAGCAATAGGAGCATTCACCGTCACCAATCCCTTATCGTTAGCGCGATTTCCTAATTGTTGCAGTCGAGTTTGATAGGTGGCATTACTCAGTTTCACACGAGATTGTGCTACTTCAACAGCCGATTGAGCGCGTTTGAGTTGAGCTTCGGCTTCTAATACTTCTCGGCGGCTGTGAGCTTTGGTAAGTTGGGCTTTAGCTTCTGCTAATTTACCTTCCGATTCGCGCAATTCCCTGAGAGGCAAATCCACTTCGGCGCGTTTTACCTGGCTTTCGGCTTCAAGAACATTCGGACGACTTAAAGCTTTGGCGAGATCGGCTTTAGCTTCTTGCAGATGAGCTTGGGATTCCAGCATTTGCCGTCGTGGGAGAGCGCCTTTTTCGACTAATTCTTTATCGCGATCGTACTGTTCTTGTGCAACTGACAATTCGGTTTTAGCTCGCGCTATTTCGGCGTCGGCTATTTGAATTTGACGTTGATAATTTTCTTGAGCTACTTTTAATACTGCTTGGCGATCGACCAAATTTTTATCGCGATCGTACTGCGATTGCGCCGCTGTTAGTTGAGTTTGAGCTTGTGCTATTTCGGCATCGGATATTTGACGCTGACGCTGATAATTTTCTTGAGCTAGCTTCAAATTTGCTTGAGCTTGTTGTAAATCTGCTTGAGCCTCAGCTTGTTTTTCCTCAGAGTTAACTCGCAGTTCCACTAATTCCGGCGCAGCAACGACGGCGACGGGTTGACCCTGTTTGACAACTGCACCCGGTTCTACTAATAACTCAACAATTTTTCCGGGAATTGGCGCTGTTACTTCTACTTTTTGGCTGGGTAGGGTTTCAATTAT
>NZ_JACJUP010001101.1:0-2288 GCF_014748295.1 Planktothrix sp. FACHB-1355
AGGCGAGAAAACAGCGGCTGAATTGGGTGTACCGCTGCTGGGGTGCGTGCCTCTGGAAATTTCTTTGCGCCAAGGAGGCGATCGCGGCTTGCCTATTGTTGTCGCCGATCCGAATTCGGCTTCGGCAAAAGCTTTGATGGCAATCGCCCAGCGCATTGCCGGCAAGGTTTCGGTAGCTGCTTTAGCTTAATAACTGGGTGTATGAAATGAAAAGGCGATCGGTTATCGGCGATCGCTAAATTTAAAATTGCAGATGACCGATCGCAAATTCAATTTCACCTAAAATCTAAAACTAAACTCTAAAACTGCCCATTCCCTTTTCCCCATTCACGATTGAGTATCTATGTTGGATTTGTTCAACCCATTTCGCTGGAAAGCAAGGTTTTTACCGTGGCAAGAGATGGACTGGTGGCTTTTTGCCTTGCCTGTAGGGCTGAGCGTTTTTGGCGGTGTGATGATCCGCAGTACAGAATTGAATACCCCCGTTACCGACTGGTGGCAGCACTGGCTTATAACTGGAATCGGTGTGGTAATAATGCTTTTCTTAGCCCGCTGTCGTTACGAAAACCTGATCGATTGGCACTGGTATATTTACGGTGTCACTAACGTTTTGCTAATAGCGGTAATGATCCTGGGCTATAGCGCCAAAGGGGCGCAACGATGGATAAGTATCGGCGGCTTCAATTTCCAACCCTCAGAATTTGCCAAGCTGGGATTGATTATCACTTTGGCTGCACTTTTGCACTCTGAGGGCGCGTCGAATATTTTTTCTGCTCTCAGAGCTTTGGCAGTTACAGCAGTTCCTTGGCTTTTAGTATTCATACAGCCGGACTTGGGCACTTCTTTGGTGTTTGGTGCGATCGTTCTGGGTATGCTTTACTGGGGCAATGCCAATCCCGGCTGGTTGATACTTCTGGTTTCTCCCGTTGTTTCGGCTGTTGTGTTTAATGCCTTTTTGCTCAATCCATATTCGCCGGAATGGATGGCTTGGGCAGTATTAATTACTTGGGCAACTTTGATGAGCTTAATTGCTTGGCGCACTCTGCCCTGGCGGTGGACGATCGCAGGCGCTTTTGCAATTAACATCTTAGGTGGCGAAATCGGACACCTGTTATGGGAAATATTGAAAGAATATCAAAAAAACCGCTTGATTCTATTTTTGAATCCAGAAAAAGACCCATTGGGAGGAGGATACCACCTCATACAATCTCGGATTGCGATCGGTTCCGGACAGGTGTGGGGCAGGGGTCTTCA
The DNA here is from genome assembly GCF_014748295.1 of Planktothrix sp. FACHB-1355. NCBI lineage: Bacteria > Bacillati > Cyanobacteriota > Cyanophyceae > Oscillatoriales > Microcoleaceae > Planktothrix > Planktothrix sp. FACHB-1355. The sequence goes on from NZ_JACJUP010001101.1 coordinate 1,255, forward strand.
TAACGGCACTCAAACTCAGCTGCACTTTATCCCAGAACAACATACAGATTTTATCTTCTCCGCGATCGGTGAAGAATTGGGATTTGTGGGCTGTATTCTGGTTATGGTAGTGTTCTGGTTAATCTGTCTGCGCTTGATTATTCTTGCTGAGAATGCCAAAGACAATTTTGGTTCCCTGTTGGCGATTGGCGTCTTAGCTATGATCGTGTTTCAGGTCATCGTTAATATAGGTATGACGATCGGCCTAGCACCTGTCACCGGAATTCCCCTCCCTTGGGTCAGTTACGGACGTTCGGCGATGCTCACCAATTTTATTTCCCTCGGTTTGGTAGAATCGGTGTCAACTTACCGACAGCGACTTAGGTTTTAGTAGCAAGGCAATTAGAAGAGGAAAAAATCATGATTTTGCCCGGTTCGGCAGTGCGAGTAAAGAATGGCTCGGATATTTACTACGGCTATCAAGGGCTAGTTCAACGTGTTAGCGATGGCAAAGCAGCCGTTCTTTTTGAAGGTGGAAATTGGGATAAATTGGTAACATTCCGACTTTCAGAATTGGAACTGGTAGATGCTACGGCTGGTCGCAAAAAAGCCAAATAGCTAATCGTTCATTGTTCATTGGGCAATGGCAATTTAACAATGAACAATGGACAATGAACAATGAACAGTAAACTTTTGGTTATGCGTCTTCCCTTACCACAATTTTCACAAAATCAACGTCACCCAGATCACTTTGCAGAAGTAATAGAAACGGGAACAACTGAATTTTTAGGGCAATGTTTGGAACCGGAAACTCTGAATTTTCCAGCTATGCCACCTTTTGGTTGTTGGGTGAGGTCGGTGGATGAAGAATCGAGCAATCAGATCTATGCTGTGGTTTATCATGCCACGACGATGCCGATCGACACAATTCATCGGGCTAGAGCTCTGGGAATGACGATCGAGGAGTTGCGCGAGGAACAACCCCAGATTTTTGCGATGCTCAAAACGGAATTTCGAGCTGCTATTGTGGGGTATCGCTCGCCATCGAGGGGAAC
>NZ_JACJUP010001102.1:0-2352 GCF_014748295.1 Planktothrix sp. FACHB-1355
CAATATATTATTGCCGATTCTTTACCATCACCTCGATGCGCCCACACAGCTAATAATTTACTATCAATTTCCTGCAAAGCAAATCCTTCAAAATTGCTTCCTTGAGGAACCTTCTGCAAATCGAATACTTTGATAATTTCGACATTTTTGTTATCGTTAGTTATCTTCAAATGGTAGACTTTCCCGAAACTGCTGAGAGCCATAAAAGAAACATTATTTCTCTCAGGAACAGATGTTATAGCTTCTAAATCGATCGGCAAATCTATATTTCTAGGCCATTGCAACGGAAAATATTGAGGTTGATTCTTGTCCTGAATTTTAATAATTGCTATACGACCTCGATCTTTTTCTTTGTTATCGTGAACAATCAGTAAGTCCAACCTATTGCTTTGCTGCTGAACTAAAGCCATCCCGCTAATACCAAAAAATATTCCTCCTTTAACGGGACGCCACGCCTGTGCAAACACTTGCTGGGAGATCGGCAATGATGTCACTAAAATTGTCAAAGTTATCAATAAGCTTAAAAATCGACGCATATTAATTTAAAAACAATATACATAAATAGGTGCGTTAGCTTTTCAGCTTAACACACCTCGCTGTATTTAGCTCGTTTATAACCTACTATCTAGGCTACGCCATCGCAACTGCAAAAATCAAAAACTTGCCGCGTAAGTTAACTCAAAATCTCGATAAATGGTAATCCGACAAGAATTAGTCGGTTCTCCCAATGATTCGCAATCTAACTTACCCGTAATCGTGCTGATCGGTCGCCGTAAAGGTTTATTATCGTACTGACTCCTTTCGCGAGTACTCCAATCGATAATTCCAGCATCAAGCGAATTCTGAAATTCCGCCGCTAACATCAGCAGTTTAAACTTATCTTTGATTGGCCCAATTAGCGGAAATCTCATGGAAACTAACTGCGTCACAATCGGTTTAACATCGTTAGGTGTCACATGAGTTTGACATTCACCGAATTCTAAATCATAAGCGTCCAATCGAAAATTTTCTTGCTTATCTCCCAATTGGGTTTGTATATCCTTAAGCCATCTGTCTATGTGCGGTAACAGCCCTAGATTTTGGTCGCATAGCAGCTTACGAATGTTGGAATGTTCTGTCATAAAATTGTTTGTTGTTCTGTATTAGTTTGGTTGACAAAAAAATTTTTGTCTTGTCTGGGGAGAGTGCGATCGGCAATTCCTGCGGTTGAACTCCCGACCTTTAGGTGCGATCGACTAGCCCAGCTCCCTAGCTTGAGAATTCTTTCCCAGACGGTTCTGGTTTCCTCCTGAGGACTTCTTTTAGCAGTGCCGTCACTTTTCGAACTTGCTCCCATCTCAATAATATGATGCTTTTGAGACCTTTAATTAAAAGAATTTTGACTAGCACCCTTCTCATTTTTTTGCGTAATTTGCTGGGCAGTGATTGATAAGTTTTGTTAAAAATAATTTTTAGCCATACTTTATATATCTCAAACAAAGTATCAATTCTATTGGAGTCAAGATTTAGGCTGGTTGCTTGATTGGGATGAATGCGAAACGCAGCTAGCCTTTCGTCAATAAACCCTATTTTATAATAGGCCATAATTCGCAACCACATCTCCAAGTCAGCCAGTTGTTTAAAATTGGCATCGAACAAACCAACTCGCTCAAATACTTCCCGCCTTATCAAGACATTAGTCGGTTCGCCAACCTTGTTGTATGGAGGTTTAAAAAAATTCTCATCTTGCAAAAAACTTAAGCCAGATTGTATAGGCTGAATTTTTGACCAATGTTTGTGTACGTCCTGCATCCCCTTCAAAAATTTTAGATCGACGGGCTGTTCGTAAATTAGTTGGCGAGTGCTAAAAACCAAACCAATTTCTTCATCTGGTTCGGCAATTTGCACCATTTTGGCAATACAGTCTCCTGTAAGAGTATCATCTTGAAATAAGAATTTAACATATTTGCCTTTGGCTTGCTCGATACAATAGTTCCAGTTAGGTACTAAACCATATCTGGCATGAGTGAAAATATGAGTATTCGGTAGTTCTGCCACACGCAGCAACCTTAACCCTTCATCTTTTGAGCCATCATCAGAAATAATAATCTCTATATTGGGATAAGTAGTTTGCTGGAGACTGGTTATCAGTGATGGAATAAATTCAGCGCCATTATATAGAGGTATACAGATGCTAACCAGTGGATAACTATTCATTATTATTCAATTACTAAGAGCGTGTCCCGTTCCATCTTGATCCGAAGCTCAAGACTACGATCCCATGAATTACTTATATAATAACGATACCAACGGACACGATCTAACTTATCTGCCTCCCGTTTGTATATTGACTGTGGGCTAGGGGGAACAGGG
>NZ_JACJUP010001103.1:0-2346 GCF_014748295.1 Planktothrix sp. FACHB-1355
CTAACCCCTAACCCCTAACCCCTAACCCCTAACCCCTAGCCATAGCTTTTTACCACTCGCCCAGGTCGTCGCAACTGGCGATAATAAGACTGACTGATGGCATCTCCCTGTTCCGAAAGCACATCGATGCCAATACCATTGCGACCGACTGTTTGACCGGAACTGTGGATGTAGCGCCCCTCACCTAAATAAAGTCCGACGTGGGTAGTTTTTTCTGGAGTCCCGAAAAATATTAAATCTCCCGGTAAAAGATCCTCAATCGGAATTGGCTGAGTAAATGCTTCCTGCTGATAGGAATCTCTGGGTAACCAAATACCCACCGAAGCAAATGCTGCCTGCATTAACCCAGAACAATCGTAATTTGGCCCCACCGTGCCGCCCCACAGGTAATAATTGGGTTGTTTCATGGCATTTTGGGTAAAGGCAATCACTGCCGGCAATCGTGCTTGGATTTCGGTCGCACAAAGATCGATCGCCTGATAAGGGGTTGCCACTTCCTCAAGATACCTTTTATCTTGGATTGACAGCCAGCCGGGATAATCATCCTCGCACAGACACACCTCAATAGATGTATCAGATGTATCCCCATTGGGCGATACTACTCGTAGATGACGCCCAAGCGCCGCCTGAGTTGCCAAACGGGTGCAGCTAGGAGAATCGTAAATGTTGACATTGCGTCGGCATCGGTACTCGATCGACTGGAAATTTTCGTTCACGATCTGTGGTTAGCGGTTCGCAGTTTATTGTTTGCGGACGAAGACGTTGCAACGAACAATGTACTACGAACAATCTCAAATCTAAAATCTAAAATCTAAAATCGAATGACTTTTTTCCGCAAAGACGAACAACTGCAACAGCTGGGCAATCAAATCCTTTCTGCAACTTGGGCGGAATTTCCAGACCTAGCCCGCAACCAAATCGCCCTTACTTGGATTGTCTACGATCCGCCCGTGCCTGTAAATACAGGTGGAGCCCTTAGCCCGCAAGCTTTTTGGAACCACGAAGTTAGAGGTTTCAGCTATCGAGGTAGCGATCGCATCTATCCTGCCAGCGTCGTCAAGCTGTTTTACCTGGTGGCAGTATACGAGTGGTTGGAAAAAGGCATGATTCAGACAACCGCCGAGTTGGAACGCGCTATCCGCGATACGATCGTCGATTCTAGCAACGACGCCACCAGTTTAGTTGTGGATGTCTTGACGGGCACCACCAGCGGCCCGGAACTATCCCACGGGCCGTTCCAAACCTGGCAGTTACAGCGTAACATTGTCAATCGCTACTTTCACTCGTTGGGCTGGCCGGAGTTAGAAGCAATCAACGTTAACCAAAAAACCTGGTGTGATGGTCCCTACGGACGCGAGCGCATTTTTGTGGGCGAATTGATGGAAAATCGCAATATGCTGACTACTAACGCTACAGCTCGTCTCCTGCACAGCATTATCGGCGGAGTAGCAGTATCCTCAAAAGCTTCGCAAAGTATGATGGCCTTGATGAAACGCAGTCTTAACCCAGCTGATTTAACAACCGACGATGAAAATCAGGTAACCGGTTTTCTGGGGGAAGGTTTGCCTCAGAATGCCTTACTGTGGTCTAAAGCTGGATGGACTAGCCAAGTACGCCACGACGCTGCCTATATCGAGATCCCGGGTAAGCAGCCCTATTTGTTAGTTGTATTTACAGAAGGAAGGGCACACAGTAAAAACAAAGCGATTTTGCCTTTTGTTTCTCGTCAAGTAGCTGGTGCAGTGGACGAAGCTGATGCTGGCGAAATGTAAGCGCTTCGCTGCTGCGGTCTGCGGTTGGCAGATATTGGCCCGAAAGTCTCTCCACACAGGAAAGTGGAAAAAGAGCCTAAAGCTGCTTTTTTATGGGGTTACCGCACAATCATCCGAACTATAGAGGTCGCTACTGCGGATTTTCTTGTATATTTAGCATTAGGCCGAACAACTCGCGTCTGTATGCCTTTTTTCGGTTGCAGTCGGATCGGATCTGCGCCAATCGAGCCATCTAATATCGCGAAGATTGGCAACTCTTGAGCGCAATACAGTCAATGCTGTGCTGGAAGCAAGAGGTGTATTTTGCACAAGTCGAAGCATCAAAAGCCAAACTTTCCCGAACTGTGTAGCTCATACTCCCAAGGATTTGAGCCTGCAAGTACATCATTTTCCTGAGTGCGGCTATACCTGTCACCGATACTAGGATTAAATTCTGATATAAAATTTCGCTGGGATTAACTATTGTCCCGATCTTTGTCGAGGAGTGAATGTGAATACGAATCCTTTTCAACGTAGTGTTTTCTTTGTGAGTTTGGCAGCGATCGCAGGTGTAAGTAGCGGCTTGCCTGCTATA
>NZ_JACJUP010001104.1:0-2346 GCF_014748295.1 Planktothrix sp. FACHB-1355
GGCGAGATGAAGATGATGAGGAAGCAGAAGCGGGAAGATTTGGTAAACATCAATATTCTGTGCGAGACTTGCCTTTTATGGCAATGACTTACACGACTACAATGGGAAAAACTATCACCGATGCTTGGGTGGAACCAACTTTTTTAGCCCTTGCTTTACCCAGGCTTTTGGGCGTAAAAGTGGTAGCAACTGCAAGCCAAGATCCCCTTTATGCTAGCGATAAAGAGTTTCTAGAAACTGTCAAGTTAGATGGGGCGGCTGGCTTTTGGAATTTATTAGGTTTAGATTCATCTCTTCGCTTAGATAACTTACAGAATGCACTGGAACGTTTGTTAATAGCTTATAGCATTCATTTAGATAATCGCAGTGCGAAACCCGATGCACGTTGGCAAGCTTTTAATGGCACTGTGAGAGATTTGGCGACGGATGTTTTGAATGTGTTTGCGATCGCAAATGAAAGTTTGCGTCGGGACAAGCGAGAACCTTCTCCCAAAGAGGTCGATCGCTACTGGAAATTTGCCCAAATTTGGTCACAAGGAGATGTTATGATGGAGAAAACAATCGATTTTACAGAAGACTTGGTACGAAAATATCGCAAATTTTACCAAGTCGATTTGAAAGAATCAAGCCACGCAATTTTATTGCCAATTACCAAAGCTTTAGAGGTAATTCTTTCTAGCCCGACTAATATCGATCCGAAAGATTTAATTTTGCAAGGCGCTGGACAATTGCACGCTGCACTCGATCGCCAAGAAGTCTATAAACGTCCGTTGCTAAAGGATAAATCTGTTGATTATGCCCTGCGTCAGCAACAGGAACTCGAAGCAATTCATGGCTTTATGACTACTTGCGTGCAGGAAATATTTTTGGGGCAATATAAAGGCGATCGCGCCCTTCTCCAAGAAAACCGCAACCGCATCAAAGCGGGGGCTGAATTTGCTTACCGTTGGCTACATTTTCAAGAAAAACAACAATCTCAATCAGAAGGAAAATAAATCATCATGGCTATTCTCGAAACTCTCAAACCTCAATTTCAAACCGCATTTCCGCGTTTAGCATCAGGTAAATACGTTCACTTTTTAATGGTGCGACACAGCCAATCTTTTCCAGTTTTTCAAACAGATGGAGTATTGAATACTGCACGCACCCAAGCAGGTTTAAATACTCGCGATTTTCTTAGCCGCCTTGTTATGTTTAAGCGCAAACAAATTACACCAGAACGGTTAGCAGGACGGGAATTACTGCGCTCTTTAAACTTAACTAGCGCCACCGAAGGAACGGATAATTGCTGCGAATATAATGGCGAAAAATCTTGTAAAAAATGCCCTGATTGCATTCTTTATGGTTTCGCTATTGGTGATAGCGGATCGGAACGTTCCAAAGTTTATTCTGATTCGGCATTTTCTCTCACGCCTTACGAAAATTCCCATCGCAGCTTTACGTTTAACGCTCCTTATGAAGGGGGAACGATGAGCGAAAAAGGTGAAATGCGGAGTGCAATTAATGAATTAGATCACATTCTCCCAGAAGTGGCATTTCCAACGGTGGAAACTCTGCGCGATCCGACTTTTGAAGGTTTTATTTATGTTTTGGGTAATCTGTTGCGAACTCGACGCTATGGCGCACAGGAATCTCGCACGGGTACGATGACAAATCACATTGTTGGAATTGCGTTTTGCGATGGAGAAATTTTCAGTAATCTGCATTTTACTCAGGCGCTTTACGATGCGTTAAAGCCGGATATTACTGCTCCGATTAGCGATATTCTTACCAAGGCGACGGAAGTGGCAGATAGTTTAATTAAAAAGGAACCAGTGCGGAAAAATCAGGTGATTTTGCGTCCTCAATTGGATGAATTGTTGACCGAAGTTGGGGAAATTTATCAGGATGAAACTCGCTTGCAAGAAACTTTGACGGCGCTGTATCAGCAGACGAAAAGTTATGCCGAAACCTATGGCGCTTTGACTAAGGAAAAGGGCAAAAGTAAAGGTAAATCTGGTTCTTAATTGGGATGTCTTCACCCGCCCGGAACTCAAGTTCCGGGCTAATAGCGGAAGTCCATTAAAATGGACTGGAAAATTAGCATTTACATTTAGTCCACTTAAGTGGACTTTAGCTATTAGCCAGCGATTTGAATCGTTGGCGGGCTGTAAGGGTTGCCGTTAGCTTAATTTGTCAACAAAATAATTGATTTTTTAGCAGCTTAAAGAAATCAAAAATATTGAGGTAAAATCGATGATTCTTTATCAATGTCTTCTCACTCTGCACGATAATGTTTTTTTCGCGACTCGCGAAATGGGGATTCTTTATGAAACGGAGAAATATTTGCATAATTGGGCTTTAAGT
>NZ_JACJUP010001105.1:0-2276 GCF_014748295.1 Planktothrix sp. FACHB-1355
ACCCGCTCATATGCTTTCTCCATACATAGAACGGCTGAAAGCTGGCGGTGCGTTGCTCGCGGATACGCCTGAAAATCTGATAGAAGTTGTAGGTGTTCTGAAAAGCTACGGTATTGTGCTGGATGCTTACTATAACAATCTTCTCTACATCGCCAATAATCAATTTTTAGTGCTGTTTCCATTTTTTAAATACTTCAATGGCGAAGTTTCGATACAAAAATTGCTGCAACACTGGTGGCACGATCGCATTAATTTTGAGTACGCCGAGTACTGCATGAGAACAATGATGTGGCACGGTGGCGGCGGGTTGGATACTTACATAGATTCTGACGAATTTAAGGAAAGAGCGAGAGCGGCAATTAATGCCAAAACTAAGGGCAATTTCTTAATTAGAGGTCTAGACAAACTTTTTCCTGACTTTTTGTTGGAACAGGTACGCCTACAAGTTTATTACAGTGCGCTCGGTCAATTTTGGCGGGTAATGGCTCCCATATTCCTGATTTTATCGGATCGATACGATCGAGGCGAAATTAACTCCATTCCGCAGGTAGTAGAGCATATCCTCAACGGTTTGGTAGCATCTGCTAATTTGCCGATTACCTACTCCGTAAAAATTGAAGGTAAGGAATATGAAATTATTCCCAAATCAGCGGGTTTAACTTTCCTTATGGATACTGGCGTGCCTTACGTAGAGGCGGTGTTCTTCCGAGGAACGCCTTTTCCTGGCACAGTTTCTTTCAACGCACAAGCTCGTCAAATTCCCATAGATCAAAGTAAATTTGAATACGGCGCTTTGTATGCTGACCCGTTACCTATAGGCGGTGCTGGGATTCCACCAACTCAGCTAATGCAGGATATGCGCCATTTTATCCCAGATTACCTGCACGATTTGTACAATCGCAATCGGCGTCGAGAAGATGACTTGCGCGTACAAATTTGCATCAGTTTTCAAAAGTCGATGTTTTGCGTGACGACAGCAGCAATTTTGGGTTTGGCACCTTATCCCATTAATACAACAGATCCATCTGAGCAGCAAGCAAATCGCGTTTATTTGGAAAAATGGATGGATAGGTTTATTACTTCTCGTTTGATGGTGGCAAATAGCGATCCAAATGCTTGTTTGTATGCGTGTCAAGTGAAATTATAATGAGACAAAAGAGAAACCCGGTTTCTTTAAGAAACCGGGTTTTTTACTGACAGAAGGAGATTAATTGGCTAAGTGCGATCGCTATCTAGCAACTTGTGCCAGAATTGCCTCGATATTTTTCTGAACTTGCTCTAGTTCTTGACGCTTTTGAGCGATAAAAGCTTTGTCAGCATCACGTTGTTGCTGAGTTTCTTTGTAAGCTTTTTCTTGCTGTTCTAGAATGTTTTCGTAGGATGAGATAGTTTTTGCAATGTTTTCAGATGCTTGCTTAACGCGCTGCTCAAACGTTGAATTAACCATACTGTTAATTTTGTCAAATACTTGAGCTTTGCTGTTAATAAATTGTTGATTTTTAATACTGTCAATGTTTGTAATCAGGCTTTTAAGAAAAGCTAAGAACTATGAAAGCAGGTGAAGCATGAATACCCGAAAGCTTACATTGGAAATATCAGAATCGGTTTATGAAAAACTAGCTTATTTGGCTGAGTTGAACGAAGAATCGATCGAACGCACTGCTATTTAGAGCATTCTTTCCAGTCTTCCATATTTAACTAAAAAAGCCGAGGAATTTAAGGAAATGATGGAGCGAGTAACACCTGAGAATTTACATGGTGAGATTGACTTTGGGGAGCCTGTAGGCCGTGAATTCAGATAGATCTAGTTTATCTATTCCTAAGCGGGGAGATATTATTTGGACAAATTTCACGCCTCAAATAGGGCGCGAACAAGCTGGTCGTCGCCCTGCTCTTGTGTTATCAGCAATTGAATACAATCGTCGGGTGGGACTAGCTTTTTAACAGGCCAAGGATATGAAATTATTCAGCGGATTGAACAGGTTGCCCAAGATGTTGAATTTCGCCATCACCGTACAATTTTAGAGCAAGGATACGGTCGTTTTATGGAAGCGACTAACCGAATAAAAATAGCTATGTCGTCTGAAGATGAGAGAATTAGAGATGCTGATTTAGCAAATGCACGCCTAACTTTAGGTTTAACTTTAGCAGACTATAATAATTCTCGCCTATACTCGGAAAACAATGCAGCTGGACAACTACGCCGAAAGGAATGTGCTTGGGCAATTGAGCAGACAATCGCTATTACTTATCAATTGGAAAATGATCTCTCTGCG
>NZ_JACJUP010001106.1:0-2338 GCF_014748295.1 Planktothrix sp. FACHB-1355
CGTCGTTTTCTGCCTCGCCTACGTAGGTGTAGTCGTTTCTACCCGACTGGCAGACTTAGACCCCCACCTGGAAGAAGCTGCCCTCGATTTGGGCGCTACGCCAGCCCAAGCTTTCATCAAAGTATTGCTACCCCAACTAATGCCCGGTATAATTTCTGGCTGTCTTCTCGCTTTTGTTCTCAGCTTAGACGACTTTCTGATTGCCAGTTTCACCGCCGGTAGCGGTGCCAATACCCTACCAATGGAAATTTTCAGCCGCATCCGCACTGGAGTAAAACCCGACATCAACGCACTCAGCGTTGTACTTATGGTGGTGTCCGGGGTAGTGGCCTTTCTGGCTGAATTTCTCCGCTACCGAAGCACACAAAAAAGCTATAAGTAATTTGACTGAGAAGGGGCACGGACGCAGAGGCAGTTAGCCCCGTGCCCTAATTGAATCACGCTTTCATATCTCATCTATCCAGGGAAGTAATTTCATACCTGCATATAATTTCTTTTATGAAGTTTAGATGAAGATTTAGCAAAGATTTTGTAAAAACTTTATTTGCACAAACAATTTCTGGAAAATCCACCGTATATTTACGATAGCTGAAACACAAAAAATCAAAAGCTCAGCAATTACACGTAAGACTCAAGTCGGATAGTTAATTTCCAGTCACGGAATCTTGTTAAGAAGCAGATTTTAGGAATTATATCCCAACTAATTTCAGCAATTCTATAAAAATGAGGTTTTTTTGGGCTGGACGGTCAATATTGCTAGACAAACACGAATAGTTTATTTAAGGTGCTGAACATGACTGCAATTCTTTTAGCCTTCTCTGCAACAACTTACTTTTTCTCCGGTTCTGTTTGTTATTTAGCTTTTTTGAGCCATTTAACTGACAATTCTGAGAGTTCGGAATTAAAAAGTAATTATAGTAAATTATCCAGCCTCTGGATTAGTTTGTTGTGGCCCCTATGGATAGTCAGCGAGACTTATGCAGAAGATCGCAAACCAGAAAATAAAACATTTACACATAAGCTTCCAGAATACGCAACTTGTAGGCATGAATTAACATCTACAACGATTGGCGAAATGAAGCAAGCAGTGAGGTAAACTGCATGGGAATTATCACTCTAAAAGATCAGCAAAAAAAACAGGGGCTTAACTCCAACCCCTGTTTTTTATTTAAAATTCGATCGCCATTAAATCAGTTTCAAGTTTGGATACTCGACAATCATGTCTTCAGACGTGAGGGTATCGCCTTCTGCTTGCGGTGCCCAGAGAACTTCGATCGCCAGCAATTGGTCGGCGGGAATAGCACCGAACTGGCGCAAAGCTTGACGCAGATCCTCAGAATTATTTATTGTTGGCAATTGCAGCTTACTCAGTGTAGCGGCGATCAGAGTAACGACAATGTATTGACTTGGCCCTTCGCTCAGGTTAGCGAGTTCGCCAGAGGTTTCCCCTGCCGGTAAAGCTATTTGGGAATTAGCTTGCCGCAGTTGATTGTTAACGTTGGAGAGAGTTTCTGCCGTAAATTTGCTGCGTTCTGCCAGAGATAGGCGGTTAAACTGAGCTTCTGCGGCTTCTAAACGAGTTTGCTGGCTTTCAGCACCGGCATAGACACAGTATTCGGGGTGGCGCAGCAAAGCCAAAGTAGTTTCCTGCAATACTTCAGCGCGACCTGCGGCGGAACCGGTATCGGCAGTTTCTGCAATTCGATCGAGTTCCTTTTGCAGACCGCGTGCGTTCGCCAGCAAACCGACTTGCAAACGCGCTACCGAAACGGCAGGATTGCTGCTGTAGGTCATTTCGGTACTTTCACCAGAACCGATGCGACGGAAACTTTGCACCAAGAAGTTGGCGATCGCAATAAATATCAGAATAGTGAATAAACCACCAAACCCGCCTCCAATGCCAAAAAATGGAATCAGGAAGGGAAATCCCCATCCACCGCCAGGGTAATAATACCCTCCCGATGGTGGCGCATAGGTACGCGGAGATGTGTACGTGGAGCTGGGTACTCTAAAAGAACCGCCGCCAATTCGGCCACCTGTACGAGCGGCCAAAGCTCCATCAGCGTGACCCAGCGCTAAGGTTAGCACAAGGCCAGCAATTAACACAGGTTTCAGAAGCGGTTTGATTGTAGAAAGCAGTTTTTTGTACATAAAACCAAGCCTATTTCAGCTCATTTGAAAGTAACACTCCAGTGTTTCTGGCTGGTGCAAATTTTTGTTAACGCATCTTTACACATTTCTAATTTAACGCTTTCGATCCCCACAGGGCAGCGATCGCAGGACAGATACCTGGGTAGATATCCGTACCTTAAGAAAGTCAAAAATAAGAGGGGAGAGC
>NZ_JACJUP010001107.1:0-2337 GCF_014748295.1 Planktothrix sp. FACHB-1355
GAAATTGTGCCTTCTAAACCGATTTATGAGGTTAGTCAGCAAGGTGGTTATTTAGCGGCTGAGTCATCCGAAGTTAATTATTCAACCACGAATAAGCAATCTTCCAATTCAATCCAAAATCCCAAATCTAAAATCCAAAATCGAAATGTTACCAAGCGAGTTGCTGAGTCACCGGCAAAATGGGGAGACGATAATTCCGAAACACCTGAAGATTGACGATCGCAATTTGGAATTAGCGATCGATCTGATTACTTGCTTTGAGGAAGCTGTCGGTAAAACTCAAGGAGAATTGGATAATCAATTGCAGGAATTTGAGGGCGATCGACCGGATTATCGCATCATTCGCGGATTGGCGCATCTGCTCAAAAGCAGCTTTTCTACTTTTGAGGTTGTCAGTCCTTTGTCACCCCAAGAATTGCGCGATCGAGTGTTTGCTTTATCGGCTCAATCAATTCCTAGTTTACACGCGACTAGCCAAACTCTTTCAACTTTAGCAGATAAACTCAGTCAAGAATTAAATCGCGAAGTTCTGCCGGAGCAAATTCGCACTGGTTTGTATGCGGATTTGCAAGAAAATCGTATTTTAACACAGTTTGATGCTCCTGCTGCTGAAAGTTTATTGCATCGTTACAATTTATCGCAAGTGCAGGGAATTTTTTATCGCGCCAGTCAAATGACTCTGAACGCTCATCGCAATGTTCCGGGTGAATATAAGCTGTTGTTTCGCTATCTCAAACTATTTCAATTGATGGCATATATTGAAGGCGATGCCGATCACGGTTTTACGATTACGATTGATGGCCCGACTAGCTTGTTTAAGCCTAGCACAAGATATGGGTTAGCGATCGCCAAACTTATCCCTGCTTTGTTGCACGTCACCAAATGGAGTCTCAGCGCCACCCTGCAAACTCGCGATCTTTTCACTGGCAAAGAAAAAATTGGCAGATTCACTTTAAATTCCGATTGCGGTTTAGTAACTCATTACCCACCCGGTAAACCTTACGATAGTATGCTGGAAGCATCATTTGCGGACAGATGGGATTCCTTAAAAACCGATTGGGTTTTAGAGAGAGAAGTTGACCTGATTCCCATTCCCGGTAGTGTGATTATTCCCGATTTTCGCCTCGTGCATCCTGATGGTAGAAGTTATTTATTAGAAATAGTTGGTTACTGGCGTCCCGAGTACTTGCAAAAGAAATTTGCCCAAGCGCGAAAGGCTGATTGCGATAATTTGATATTGGCAATTTCGGAAAGATTGAATTTGGAAAAAGCTGGTGTGAAGGTGAGCGATACTACTGCAAAGATTATCTGGTTTAAAGATAAGCTTTTACCCAAGGCGGTGTTAGAAGTGATAGAATAATTAAACTATGATTAAAGTTTAGATATCCAGGCTTTTACAGATATTAGTATTAGTGGAGATGATGTTTTGGGATAATTTTGCGTAGTTTTGCTGTAACCTATTAAATGTAGATTTTGAAAGAGCGGGTGCAATGGCAGAATTACCAGAAGAAACGACAAATACGGTTTTCAACTTGCAAGGACGGTTGCTAAAAATTATTCATCAAGCAAAAGCTACAGAATTTGCGATCGCACAACAGTATGGCGAAACAGAAGCAACATCGATCGACCTAGAACAACTACAGAATATCAGAGAAAGAGCAGATACATACTACTCGCGGTTTTACAGACTTTTGGGACAAATTGCAGAAATCCAACCAACCGCTACTCCTGCTATGCTGGATTTACTAGACCGTTCGATCGCAGAAGCTCAGGCTACGTTAGATGCCTTAACAGCAAGTACACAAGAGATAAAAAGGGATTGGAATATATGATGACCGATAAACCACAACCGCCTAGCATTGAGAAAGTTAAGGAAAGATCGGCTAGAGTGCAGGAAATCTGCAAACGAGCTGATGCTAATATCTTGATTCTGGATGAAATAATTGCCCAATTAGAAGAAGAGAATCGACGCTCGCCTCTATATCAGTCCCGTTTGAGGAGAGCAAAGCGTTTGCTGAATTTTCCGGAAGAAAAACCAGAAAATGTTGAGAGCGATCGAGATTCAGCAACGACAACTTCTTGACAGTGAGCGCCACCTATAACCCTTGTAGAGACATTTCATAAAACATCTCTACAAGGTTTTTTGGAGATGTCTATTGTTAAAGCGATCGCACAACTATGAACCTCTACAATTTTATGTGCGATCGCGTAGCGATGCGTAGTATTATCGCACTCCCTAAACCCTCAACTTTCCGCCTCTTTCTTTCTAGTTTTTTCTTCAATTATTCGGTTAAATAATTCAAATTGTTCTTGTTCTTCTTCTTTGGTTTTTGGTGG
>NZ_JACJUP010001108.1:0-2336 GCF_014748295.1 Planktothrix sp. FACHB-1355
TTGCGTGACTTGCCTGCGCGATATCTTCAATGGATTGGGCATTATTTATGCAGGGCAACCAATTTATCAATGGGGAATGGTAATTTTTATTATTTTCCTCGCCTTTATTTTAGAACGTCGATTTATAGAAGCAGGAAAACGCTTGCAAGACTATGCCAAAGAATTGGAAACTAATAACGCAACCTTGCAGAGAATAGACAAACTCAAAGATGAGTTTTTAGCTAACACATCCCACGAACTTCGCACCCCTCTCAACGGTATTATCGGTATTGCGGAATCGATGATAGATGGTGCGACTGGCAAACTGACATCGCGACAAGTAAACAATCTTTCCATGATTGTATATAGCGGCAAGCGTCTTGCCAACTTGGTAAACGATATCCTAGATTTTTCTAAACTAAAATACAACAATATTGCACTGCAAATTAAACCTGTCGATATGCGGGCGATTACAGATGTAGTTTTAGCGCTTTCCGAACCTCTGATCGGGAAAAAATCTTTGCGTTTAGTCAACCAAATACCGACAGATGTACCGACAGTAGACGCCGATGAAAATCGGGTGCAACAAATTTTGCAAAACCTGGTTGGCAACGCGATTAAATTTAGCGAAAATGGTGTGGTAGAAGTATCGGCAAAAGTGGTTAACGAACATTTAGAAATTGCAGTTTCCGATACTGGTATTGGTATCCCAGATGATAAATTAGAGCGCATTTTTGAATCCTTTGAACAAGCTGATGGTTCGACGGCGAGGCAATACGGAGGTACAGGTTTGGGATTGGCAGTTACCAAACAGCTAGTGCAGTTACATGGAGGCGAAATTCGAGTTGAGTCAGTTGTTGGCAAAGGTTCAAAATTTAGCTTTACCTTGCCGTTATCCCAGAGTCAAGTAGAGAGAAACGAATCTATTTTGCCAGCAGTCAATCTAGGCGAAATACCTGTTACCATTGATGAAGCGATCGTCACTGCGGAAATATCCGCGCCAAACAACGGAGATTACAAAATCCTGATTGTGGATGACGAACCGGTGAACCTTCAGGTTTTGGTCAACCATCTATCGCTGCAAAACTATTATTTAGTCCAAGCTTCTAATGGTTTGGAAGCTTTGGCAGCCATTGAAAATGGGTTTTTTCCAGATTTGATATTGCTCGATGTGATGATGCCGAAAATGACCGGGTATGAGGTATGCAAACAAATTCGCCAGAAGTATCCTCCCAATCAACTGCCAGTGGTGTTTTTAACTGCTAAAGAACAAGCTTCGGATCTGTTGGAATGCTTTGGTTCTGGTGCGAATGATTATCTGACCAAACCGATATCTAAAAATGAATTGCTGGCGCGAATCAAAATTCATATCCAGTTAGCGAAAGTAAATATTGCCTACGGTCGCTTTGTCCCCCACGAGTTTCTGCGCTTTTTGAAAAAGGAAAGCATTATAGATGTAAATTTGGGCGACCAAGTGCAGAAAGAAATGACGATTTTATTTTCCGATATCCGTTCCTTTACAACTCTGTCGGAGAATATGTCTCCCAAGGAAAACTTTGATTTTATTAACTCTTACTTGAAAAGGGTGGGGCCGGTGATTCGCAATCATAATGGTTTTATCGATAAATATATTGGCGATGCGATTATGGCGCTTTTTCCGGAAACTGCTGAAGATGCTGTGCAAGCCGCTATTAATATGCAAAGGCAGGTAACGATTTATAATTCTCACCGCCAAAAGAGTGGCTATCCGACTATTGCGATCGGTGTGGGATTGCATACGGGAAATTTAATGCTGGGTACGATCGGAGAGGAACAGCGGATGGAAAGTACGGTGATTTCCGATGCTGTCAATCTTGCCTCTCGTATGGAAGGTTTAACAAAGGTTTATGGTGCGGGTATCGCGATTAGCGAGCAAACTTTGTCTCGCCTGGATGAACCGACAAAGTATAACTGTCGCTTTCTCGGTCGAGTCAGGGTTAAAGGTAAAAAGGCTCCGGTGGCGGTGTTTGAAGTTTACGATGCCGATCCGGAACATTCGATCGAGCTAAAGACGGAAACTCGCGGTAAATTTGAAGAGGGGGTTTATCTTTATCATCAGCAAAAATATAGCGAAGCGTGTCAAATCTTCCATTACCTTTTGCAGAAAAATCATCAAGATAAAGCGGTGATGTACTATGTGGAACGCTGCGAGGAGTTGCAAAGTTACGGGATATCTCAGGATGGGGATGGCATTGAAACTTTAAATGAGAAATAACAGGGGTTAGGGGTTAGGGATTAGCGGTTAGGGGTTAGGGATTAGGGGTTAGGGGTTAGGGGTTAGGGATTAGCGGTTAGGGGTTAGGGATTAGCGGTTAGGG
>NZ_JACJUP010001109.1:0-2336 GCF_014748295.1 Planktothrix sp. FACHB-1355
TCTGCGGCTAAGTTTGATAAAGGACTAACTAACCTACGACTTACAAGCATTGCAGATAAAAATGCCAGTCCAGCAATTATAAGCATTATGGCTAGGTTATTGATATAGATATTTTGTAAATTGAGAATATATGGTGCAGCAGCTACTTCCACAACCAGTTTCCAGGGTAAGTTTTCACCTACAGGGGTTTCCTGTCTGTAAAATGAGTTTTTCCATCTCACTATAGGAGGCAAATTTTCTTTTGGGGGTAGCCACTGATAAATGCCGTTATCTTTTTGTCGGATCTCCCCACTTTTTAGGCGATCGATTACTCCTCCCTCCGATTTGCTATTAGCAATGATGCGTCCTTTATTATCAATTAGGTATGTTTGTAAATTTTGACTGGAAATATGCGATTTCATTCGTTCGCTTATGTCCCTCATATCTACTGTCGCATTAACCACACCCCCAAACTTTTTATTGACAATAACTGGCACATTTAAACAAATTTCATGCTCTCCATGTATATGGATATGACCATCAGTTATTAATGCTTTTAAATATTTTTTTACTTTTTCAAAACCATGTTTTTTAGCGATATTAAGACCTAACATCGATCTGCCCAACTCATTTTTTACTGGATAAGCGGCAATGATAGTACCCCCTGCATCGGTAACATATAGATTGTCGAAAGCAGGCGATATCCGCTTAATTAGGGCTGTACTTTGCTGTAAGCGATCGGATATATCAGTACCGGACTCAGCAGCAACTTTGGCTAGTTCTTCTAGCGTGTCTACACGTCGCTGATACCAAGATTCTAGATAAGCAACTACCTCTTGATTAGTGGATATAATTTGTGTGTTAATTCCAGTCTCAATATCCTTGATAACGCGATGTCCATTCAAAACCATGAGTGTGAGAGATGGAAAAAAAACAAAAGCAACGAACAAGTTTAATAAAGTTTGTTGAAATGATATAGTATTTTTTGCCTGGGGAATAGCTATCCATTTTTGAATTGGTAAGTTGGTCAATATCAGGCTGGCAACTAAGGCGTTAAATATGCCATTGACAGATTGTTTGAGCGCGATCAGTAATGTTTGCATCGTATCCACTTGCAATGCGCCTGCATAAAATATCCACACCAATGGCATACCGATTAGCAACCAGTAAATTCCATCCAAAAACAGCATATTTTTGCTGTAACGGTGTAATGAAAAACCGATAAAAATAGCTTCGCATATCAGAATAATTGCCGCATATGGATGGTTCCACAGTACCACTGTATGCCAGCTAGCCAAGATAGCTGCTAGTGTCCCCCAGCCTACGCCGAACAGTCTCACTACCAGCAATACTGGAATACTGCCAAAGAGAAAATCTACGCCAAAAAACATTGACAGGCTAAAATAATTACCTAGATAACCTGCTGCTATTAGTATGAGGAGAATTGGGGTAAACTTTTTCTGGCGAATTTCTATCATTTGGCTAACTTTTAAATTTCGGATAGAGCGGTTTTTGATTGGCTCTAAACAACTTAATGCCTCAAATTAAAAGGCGATTCATTTCTTACTAATATCGCTTCTGTTCAAGTACTCGCCATCTGGGTAGAGCGGGAGAATCTTCTACTTTAAGTGGGTAGATTTTAATCAAAGGACTTAAACATAATCGACCTCAGAAGAGAAAAAGTTGTTTATATTGTCATAGCGGAAAGTTACTCGCTAGTCAACTTTATTTTGGTATTATTTTAATTTGAAGTTGACTTGTATCTTTATTTTAAGCTGGAAGCGATCGCAAATCGGCATTGAGGTGAAAAATCGCTGCAATCGGCAGCTTTTCGGCGAAATATTGCGGTTGAGGTAGCCTGGAACGATAGGCTGACGATCGCTATCCCGTTTTGATGTCCAAGCCGGAAAGGAAGTATTTCTTGCCGGCCAGCAATCCGTTGCTCTACTTCCAGAGAAAAACAGAGAGAAAGAAAAGTCTTTCTCCCTGTCTTTTGCAGAAAATAGATGCAAAGGGACAGGAGATAATGGTTATACTCCTAGCTAAAAAAGTGGATTGCATCTTTTTTGTCTGGCGATCGCACGCTGAGGTTCTCTATCTCACAAAGAGCCTATTTTACATTTTTGATTTTACATTTTGGATGGGCAGAAAAATTGCATACAGTATGTCAAGCCTATAGAAATAACCCTAAAAGGCAGTCAAAAATTTGCCAGTGGGGTCAATGTAAAACCAAAAATGTTAAATTGATTGATTGGCTTGATTTTTATCAAGTTTGAGATATTAAAATCTCTTATTTTTTCGCGATTACCCATATGGCGTGAACCAGTCCGGGAACATACCCAAACAGCGTTAACAGG
>NZ_JACJUP010000111.1:0-9973 GCF_014748295.1 Planktothrix sp. FACHB-1355
GGCAAGGGTTTGGGAGCGAGGAAAAGTCCTGGGGCAGTTGAATTTGAAGTTGCTGGGCCGACACAATCTCAGTAACGCATTGGCAGCGGTAGCTGTCGGTCGCCACTTAGGCTTGGAATTTGCGACGATCGCGCAAGCGATCGCCACCTTTGAAGGAGCTCGCCGTCGCTTTGAAAATCGCGGAGAGGTCAATGGCATCCGGTTTATCGATGACTATGCCCATCACCCCAGCGAAATTAGCGCTACGCTAGCAGCCGCACGCATTCAAGCGAAGGAATTGAGGCAGTCTTCGTCTGGAAGGGTTGTAGCTATCTTCCAACCTCACCGTTACAGTCGCACGCTGACGTTTTTATCGGAATTCGGTCAGTGCTTCCAAAATGCCGACCTGGCGATCGTCACGGATATCTACAGCGCAGGCGAACAAAACCCAGGCCAAATCAGCGGCGAGCTGGTGGCGGAAGAGATTGCCAAACATCACCCTCAAGTGACGTACCAACCTTCTCTTGAGTCGGTGTATGACTTTCTGACTCAAAATCTCCGCCCTGGCGATCTAGCCCTGTTTCTGGGAGCTGGAAATCTCAATCAGGCAATCCCGGAAGTGATCGCCTTTTATCAAAAGGTCGGTCGAGATGTACATCAAGAATGTCGCCGCAGCGCCTAAGAAAGTGCCAAAAAATATGTTTGCCTCCAGGTTTTAGGGCATATGCAATCAGCTATGACTGTCTCCAATCACTTCTCCCAAGCACTCAAAGTGGCTAGCTCCCAAGCCCCTCACATCAAAATCAATCAGCCAAAAGAAACGTCTCTTTATCTTCCCGGTACGGAGTGTGCGATTAAGTCTGGGGTTTCTCTGGCCAGCCTGACTTCGTTTAAAGTAGGTGGCCCAGCAGAGTGGTATGTCGCTCCCAGGCAGTTGAGCGAGTTAGAAGCAAGTTTTGAATGGGCAATATCCAAAGATCTACCGATTACTCTGCTGGGCGCAGGCTCAAACTTGCTGGTGAGCGATCGCGGTCTGTCCGGTCTTGTCATCTGCACTCGCCATCTTCGTTCCACTCACTTCGACCCACAAACCGGTCAAGTGACTGCCGCTGCTGGAGAACCCCTAGTGCGTCTGGCATGGCAAGCCGCTGAGCGCGGTTGGCAAGGTCTGGAATGGGCAGTTGGCATTCCTGGCACTGTTGGCGGTGCTGCGGTTATGAATGCAGGCGCTCACAATAGCTGTACTGCGGATACTCTGGTCAACGCTCACGTACTTTGCCCGGACGGTAGTATTCAAGTTCTCACTCGCGAAGACCTGGGTTACAGCTACCGCACCTCTATACTGCAAGGTGACAAACGTTTGGTAACGCAGGTTACTTTCCAACTGGAAACGGGAGCAGACCCAGCAACGGTGATGGCATCAACTGCCCAACATCTCAGGCAGCGTCACAGTACCCAGCCTTATAACAAGCCTAGCTGCGGCAGTGTGTTTCGCAATCCAAAACCCCACGCAGCTGGGTGGTTAATTGAGCAAATCGGTCTCAAAGGTCATCGCATCGGCGGTGCTACCGTCGCAGAACGCCACGCTAATTTTATTCTCAATAGCGGCGGGGCAACGGCTAACGATATCTTTCAACTGATTCGCTATGTGCAGTATAAAGTCGAGGAACATTGGTCTTTGCGGTTAGAACCGGAGGTGAAAATTCTCGGAGACTTTCAACCTGTTTAGAGGTGATGGGTAATTGGCGAGCTGTATTAGCCATAACTCTTCGCCTATTATCGATCGCCTGTGTCAAAATCAGGTAGGTACACGCAGTCAATCAAGCTATGTCACAGAAACAGGGATTCGGCTTCGGTCTGGGAAAAATGAAAGAACTAGCCGAAGCTTTTAAGAAAGCTCAGCAGGTTCAGGAAGGTGCAAAAAAGCTTCAAGAAGAATTGGAGCAAATGCAAATTGAAGGAAAGTCTCAAGACGGTTTGGTCAAGGTCGTTCTCAACGGTAACCAAGAACCCCGTAGCGTTGTAATTTCTCCAGACGCTCTCGGACAAGGAGCAGAAGCCCTTTCTGCAACTGTTGCGGCGGCGATGAAAGATGCTTATGAAAAATCTACTGCAACGATGCGGAGTCGTATGGAAGAGTTGACCAGCGGGCTCGAGCTTCCGGGGCTCTAATTTACGATTTAACACCGATAAAGGCAGGGCTATCTGGTAAGCTAGATAGCCCTGCTGTTATTCTATACCTGGCAATCTACAGACTGGGCGTTTTACCTGTTTCAGCTTGACTGGGAATTGGCTTAACGTCGGTGTAGCCCATGTTAGCGGCTACTGTACGCAAAACCGAGATTTGTCCTTCAAAGTCCAGTTTTTCAATTTGGGAAAGGGCATCGTCGATCGCTTTCGTTGCTTGATAACCTTGGGGCAAGTCTACTACTGTTTCACCCATAGCCTGCGCCCAAGCATACCAAACCATCAACTGATTGTTTTCTTTTAAAGCACCGTAGGCACGGGAATATTCTGTGTCTTCGCGATTCACAATTTGGCGCATTACTGCCAGCTGATCGTCATCTGATAATTCGTAAAAGTCTCCCAGCAATTTAGGTGCTAGTTCGGGATCGGTTGCTGTTGGGGCTGCTGGCGTGATTGAGTCTCCCATTTTTTCATAAATAAAATAAAGCAGCGCTAATTTAGCGTCGGTATTCAGCGCTTCAAAGGCACCCACAACTTTTTGTGTTTCTTGTGAAAGAGCTTGAGACTTGATGGTGTTTTGGCCTGCAATCATGAACTTTTCCCATGAAATTTAACTATTTCCTTTTAGAAATATCAGATTTATTTTATGGTAATCGCCCACCAAGAGAAATAGTTTCCTCCCTTCATTTTGGTAGATAAATTATTTTTAAAACAGCGATAGGATATCTATCCTAAGAGAGTCGAAAAGAGCGATGAGGTTTAGTTAGTATTAATTGCACGAATAGAAAAATACCAACCACTCGTGGGGCAGCAATTTTTTTTAGCAAACTCGCGAGCTAAAAATAGGAGAAAATTATGGCTGAAAAAGTGAATCCCAAACCAAACGAAGCACCAACCCATGACGCTCAGCTAGCGGCTGAAAATATAGTTGCAGGTGCAGAGAAAGCTCCAGAAGTTGATGTAAATGCTGATTACGAAGCATCAAAAGCTTTCAGCGTTAGCGAGATCGATCGCACGGGGGCAGGTACACAAGCGGCAGCAGCGGCGACAGCACCTCAATTTGAAGTACGCCAACCGCAAGAAACCACATTTAAAGCAGAACCGACCGACAACCCAGATGACTACATAGATATGGCAAGGGATGTTAACCCTGCATCTGAAGGTGTCGGCAACGTTTCTGACGATCTGGTCAAAAAAGCTTTGGAAAAAGGGAAAGCCGCCCAGTAAGCCGATCGATATTGAGCTAAAGAATAAAGGTTGCGATCGCGCAGTCTGTTCGCTCAACCAGCTAGAGGTTGGGCGTTAATATATTTTGTGCAAATTATTGCCGCGTATTGCTAATCTGGACAATTCTTAATATTGAGAGAGAAAATCTGTAATTTTGAGTCTGGTAAAATATCTCAAGACGATAGTCATGACTTTTGTGCTAATCCTGCTAGCAATGCTCGCAGAATCTTAAAAATTCTTGAGTTTTAAGCATCGAAATGGATATTCTCTACTTCTACAGTCCCGGAGCGTGTTCTCTGTCAGGCCAGGTTGTGCTGGAGTGGCTGGGTGAGCCATATCAACTGTGCCGTGTAGACCCAGCAGTGCGTGCCGGAGAAACGTTTCGTCGAGTCAATCCCCAAGGTAAAGTGCCTGCTTTACGTACAGGCAGCAGATTTGTGGCAGAAAATAGCGCTGTTTTGCTGCATTTAGCAGAACGACAGCCAGATAAAGGGCTTGTGCCACCGATCGGCTCAGCCGATCGCGATTCGCTGCACCAATGGCTTTCTTACTTGGGAAGTGGCTTTCACGTTGCCTTTTACCCCTACTTTGTCGCCTTCCGCTACGTAAAAGACGAAGCATCCTATCCCTCAGTCAAAGAGGCAGCAGTAGAGCAAATTAAGAAGCAGTTCGCCTTCGTGAACGATAATTTGGAAGGCCACGAGTATCTACTCAACGGCACGCGCAGCGTACTCGATCCGTACCTTTATGCTATGTCCCGCTGGGGAAAACGCTTGTTCGATGTAGCGAGCGAGTTTCCCAATGTGGCACGCCATCAGGAAATGATGGAACAAGAGCCAGCAGTCCAATTTGCGCTCTCCACGGAAAAGGCTGAGGCGGCAACTTCGCCTAGCGGCGCTTTCCAAGGACACGTCAATCTTGACGAAGCGGCAAACTGAGGCTGAAAAAGCATTTTAGATTTTGGATTTTGGATTGGCTGGGCTTTGAATATTGTAGAGACGTTTTATGAAACATCTCTACAATATTCGTCAAAATTTTTTGATGATTGCCCTTAAAATGGGAGGCTTGAAACCCCTTTGTTTAGATCCAAAGTTAAAAAACTGGCCTCACAGCTTTACTTGGTGGTAATTATTGATAAATAGACGCGGTTGTGGTAATAAAACAACTGCGCCTATTGTTTGAGATCGGACACAAAATATGCTGCCACATTGGCAGGGGAAGCTAAAGCACTTTTGCTCGCATAGCAGCGATCGGCAAACACAGCATCTTGCGGGGGGTAGAAACATAAGCTCTTTGCCCGAAGACATCGTACTGATTGCGTTCGATCGCATCTAAAATCTGCTGATAGAGCATCATCGCCGCCCAAACTGGCCAACGCGCATCGGGGTTGAGTGCCTTGATACCTTTTTCCGAGATGGCAAAATACTTGCGTGCCCGTTGAATTTGGAAGCGCATCAATTCGCGCCAGCGGTCATCAACTACACCTTTGAAGAGGTCTTCCTCCGTGTAATTAAACAAAGCTAATTCTTCTAAGGGAATGTAGATGCGACCCCGACGGGCATCTTCGCCAACATCGCGGAGAATATTGGTCAGCTGTTTGGCAACTCCCAATGCGATCGCCTCTTCTGTGGGAATGTAAATTCGATCGTCCTTGTTCCAAGGCGCTGTGCGATCGGAGCCATCCACCCCCAGCACCGCTGTGGACATCAACCCAACTGTCCCCGCCACTCGGTAACAGTAGAGGTTCAATTCCTCAAAAGTTTGATACCGACTGCGGTATAAGTCCATTCGTTGCCCTTCGATCATGTCCCGAAATGGCTGAATATCGATCGGGAAATGTTGCACCGTATCGACTAAAGCCACATCTTGATCGTCCACGGGATGACCGGCAAACACGGATTCTAACTGGCGTTCCCAGCTATCCAAAGTTTCTTGCGTTGTCGTACTGGCCTGGGGGCCATCCACCAGTTCATCGGTGCGACGGCACCATGCGTAAATTGCCCAGATGGCGCGACGCTTATCTTCTGGCATCAATAAGGTGCCCAAATAAAATGTCTTGCCGTATTTGGCAGTAATCTGACGACAGAGTTCGTAAGCGTTCTCCAAAGAGGCCAGCGTTCTCATACGAGGGGTATTAGACAGTTGCAGCATTTGTCGCAGGCTGGGAGATTGTCGGGATTTTGGTTGCTTGTGACTCGGTTTGGGGGTGAGCTTCAGCGATCGCCTGCGCTGTCAGCTTACCAGAAAGTGTTGCTCCTTCCATACTCGCTAGGTAACGTTGCATGGTGAAATCACCAGCAAGATAAAAATTTGCTATCGGTGTTTTCTGGGATGGTCGGTGCGCCTGTCGTCCTGGAGTTGCCTTGTAGACTGAGCGCGGGGTTTTTACGACGTGATATTTAAGTAATTTGGCTGGGTTATCTGTGGCGAAGTGGTCGGGGAAGAGTTTTTTGAGTTCTTCCATTGTTGCCGCCACAATTTCTGCATCGGATTTGGAGATCCAATCTTGTGCTGGTGCTAAGACTAATTCCAGCATGGAGCGATCGGGATTGGCGTATTCCCGACAGGTGTTGCTCATATCAGCGTAAACGCTGAGCAGGTGGGAACGGGAGAATAGTAAATGGTCGATATCTGTGAGTTTGCGATCGAACCACAAATGCAGGTTTATGACCGGCACACCTTCTAACCCCTCTAGCTTTTGGAAGAATTCCATTTGCTTCCACTGTTCGGGTAGCATCACCTTCAGCGGATCTACTGGCATGGCGGAAACGTAAATATCGGCGGTTAAAATTTCATCTGCTGCACCATCTAAACCGCGCATGAGGAAACCTTTGACAGTGCCATCCTCATTGAGCAAAAACTCTTTGACTGGAGCATTTAACCGCACTTCGCCGCCCCGTGCCGTGATGTAATCTACGATCGGCTGACACAGGCGTTCAGTTGGAGAACCATCCAAGAATGCCATCTTGGAACCGTTCTTTTCCTGGAGGAAGCGATTGAGAGCGGTGAGCAGTACTGTAGAAGAAATTTCATTGGGGTTAATAAAGTTCAGCGCCTTGGACATAGCGATGAATACTTCTTTTTCTACCCGCAAAGGGATGTTATGGTTTTTTAACCAATCCGACCATGAATATTTGTCCATTTCCTCGACATACTTCTGCCCCTTAATCATGGCAGGAATGAGTCCCAGCCCAAACTGGATCTTTTCTGGCCAGGTGAGCATATCGTTGTTGCCGAGAATTGCTGCAACTCCGTTAAACGGTGCCGGGATATCGGGAAAGTCAAAGCGAGAGTAGGTACCGGGGGCATCTGGTTGGTTAAAGATCATCGTGTGTTCTTTCCACTGCAACCGATCTTCGATGCCCAGTTCTTGGAAGAGCTGCAACATATTCGGGTATGCCCCGAAAAATATATGCAGTCCGGTTTCGTACCAGTCGCCGTCTGCGTCTTTCCATGCGGCAACTTTACCGCCCAGTACATCTCGGCGTTCCAATACTATCGGGGTGTAACCCGCATCCGTGAGATATTTGGCGCAGGAAAGTCCTGCTAGACCCGCTCCAGCGATCGCAACTCGCATTCGATGGTTCTACCCTTACTCGTGCTTGCGTCTTTGTCGTTCTCATTATAAGTTACAGTCCGTTACATTTTATCGCTGTTGCGGAATTGGGAAAAAAGATTTGTACCGCAAAGAAAATATGAGTGAAGGGAAAAGCGGCACTAACTCGCTGGTAAAATAAGCTTGACAAACGAAGCTTTATGTGTTTTGAGTGGGAAGCGATCGCCTCCCATTTATCTAGACGGACGAATCACGCGAATCAATTTTCCTTGCAAGCTTTCCTCAGCATAAATTGCTTCGTTAATACGTGCCGCCATTCGCTCTCTATTCGAGTCGTCTTTGCAAGCAATAATCCCAAAGTGTTCTGGTCGTAAGCGGTGAAGTCGGAAGAAATCTTCTCTATTTAAAGTCAAAACAGCGCGTTTTTCACTGACAGCAAATGCTAAAACTTCTTCATCGGGAATCTTAAGATTTGCCTTTCCTGCTTCCTGTACTGTCAAAACGTCGTGACCGAAACTTCGTAACAATTCTACTACCAGTCTTGGGAATTGTTCGTCTGCATAAAGACGCGCCATCAGTTAATCTTCCTCATTTTTGTCGATCGCTATTTCAATTTCGTTAGGAAAAGCTTCTGCATAAGCCCAAGCATTTGCTAAATCGGCAGCAGATAGAGTTGGATAGTCATATAATAATTGTTCTTCGCTGATACCTAAACGGCGAGCATTCACCAGTACCCAAACAGGGATGCGAGTTTTGGCGATACAAGCTTCGCCACCACACACGCCAGGAGTTTTTTCTATTCCTTGCCAAGTGTTAGTTAAACTTTGGACTAATAGTTGGATTGCTTGAGCTTTTTCGGCTGGATTTAAGGCAAGGAGTTGGGGCTCTAATTCTTTGAGGGTCATAGTTAAGAGTCGGTTTTGAGAGTTAGCTGATATTTAGTTTATATTTTAGCGATCGCAGGCAAAACGATCGCTAAGATGGTGGGCAATAGCGAATGCGATGGCTCTCAAACTCTACGAAGCTCAGCAGATAAGCGCAGGTAAGTGTCAACAAACCCGGAAATCAAACGCATTCGCGCTCGATCGAGCTTTAAAGTAGCCATCAAGCGCAAACATTCAGATTTCACTCGCAGTCGATCCTCTGGCGCTATTTTCATTTTGGCCATTAACGCGCTGGCTGCGGGATTTTGGTAACGCAGAAAATCGCGCCAATTGAGGCGATTTAGCTGAATTACCCGATAATTAAACTCCAGCACTCGCAAATCGGGGAAATCAACCCGATGGCAAGTTGGCTCTGGACGTTGCGGCACATCGTAGGAAAATAAGGCAATGGGATAAATCGGTAAATCGTGTTTCTCGTACAAAAGGGCAAAATAGCGAAACATCCGTTTGCTGAAGTTCCCTCGCGCTTCGGATTGGTGTTCCGTGTGAATCAAGAAAAATGACTCTTGACCATGAAACCTCACCTTGGCGACTAAATCGGCTTCGTATTCTTCCCCAGCAGTTACCAAAATAATGGGTCTAAAGCCCCGTCCTTCTAGGACGGCTTTCTTTGGCTATAATACGCTTATGCTAAATCACTCAGCCTAAGTATGTTGGTATTTGAGGCAAAACTTGAAGGAGCTTCGCAGCAGTATGAAAGGCTAGATGAAGCCATCAACACTGCTAGGTTCGTTCGGAATAGCTGTCTTAGATACTGGATGGACAACAAAAACATCGGAAAGTACGATTTGAGTGCATACTGCGCCGTTCTGGGGAAAGAGTTTGCATTCGCAGGTAAGCTCAACTCCCAAGCTAGGCAAGCATCTGCCGAACGTGCTTGGTCTGCCATTTCTCGGTTCTACGACAACTGTAAAAAGAAAAAGCCAGGAAATATGGGATTCCCACGTTTCAAGAAGCATCAAACTCACGGCTGTGTTGAATATAAAACAACAGGCTGGAAGTTGAGTGAAGATAGGCGAACTATTACATTCAGCGACGGATTTGAAGCAGGAAGTTTTAAACTGTGGGGAACTCGTGACCTGCACTTTTATCAGTTGAAGCAGATTAAACGAGTTCGGGTTGTGCGTAGGGCTGACGGATACTACGTACAGTTTTGCATTGACCAAGAACGGGTTGAGAAGAGAGAACCAACAGGTAAAACCATTGGATTGGATGTTGGACTGACTCACTTCTATAGCGATTCCAACGGGCAGACGATTGAGAATCCCCGTCATTTGAGGAAGTCTGAAAAGGCACTCAAGCGGCTAAACAGGAGACTTTCCCGAACCCGAAAAGGCTCAAACAATAGAGCTAAGAGCAGAAACCGTTTGAGCCGGAAGCACCTCAAGGTAAGTAGGCAGCGTAAAGACTTTGCGGTGAAGTTAGCAAGGTGCGTAGTCCAGTCTAACGACTTGGTTGCCTACGAGGACTTGCAGGTGCGGAATATGGTGAAAAATCACAAGCTTTCCAAGTCTATCTCTGATGCAGCTTGGTCTAATTTCCGCAACTGGTTGGAGTATTTCGGTAAGGTGTTTGGAGTGGTAACGGTCGCCGTTCCCCCGCACTACACCAGTCAAAATTGCTCTAACTGTGGGGAAGTTGTCAAAAAGTCATTAAGTCAGCGTACTCATAGATGCCCTCATTGCGGTCATATGCAGGATAGAGACTGGAACGCAGCTATCAACATATTGGAGTTAGGACTTCGTACCGTGGGACACACGGCAACGTTAAACGCCTCTGGAGATATCGACCTCTGCTTGGGTGAGGAAACTCCTCCTGGTAAGTCGAGTCGTGGAAAGAGGAAGCCCAAACAGTGATGTTTGGAATCCCCGGACTTCTAGGGCGGGGAGGATGTCAAATCATTCGATTTTAGATTTTAGATTTTAGATTTTAGATTGAAGAATTGGCCCCGCAGATAAATCTGGGGAAAGGAAGTAGTAAGCAGTTCCTTGAATCAGCGATCGCGCAGGCTACCGTAGGCATATCGCGATCTATCATCGGCAGATGCCATACCCAGATACCAGAATCTTACTCCCACTCC
>NZ_JACJUP010001110.1:0-2336 GCF_014748295.1 Planktothrix sp. FACHB-1355
CCCGACGCCCTAACCCCGACGCCCTCTTCCCTAACCCCGACGCCCTAACCCCGACGCCCTGTCCCCTCTTCCGATATCAGACCGAGCTGCTCTCCACCAGTTGATTTTCCTGACGCAGATAAGCTTCCATGAACGAGTCGAGTTCCCCGTTCATGATATCTGCGATCGCAGTAGTTTCCACCTCAGTACGCAGATCCTTCACCAGTTGGTACGGATGGAAGACATAGTTGCGGATTTGGTTGCCCCAGGCTGCTTCTACTATGTCACCGCGAATTTGAGCGATTTCTTTGGCTTTTTGCTCTTGGGCGATCACCAGTAGCTTTGCCTTTAGTCGAGCAAGCGCTTTCTCCTTGTTTTGCAGCTGGGAACGCTCCTCAGTACAGCGCACGGCAATGCCGGTGGGAACGTGCTTGATCTGTACGGCTGTTTCCACCTTGTTGACATTTTGGCCGCCTTTGCCTCCAGAACGAGAAGTGGTAATTTCCAAATCCTTTTCTGGAATCTCCAGCTGGATGCTGTTATCCAAAATTGGCATAACTCCTACGCCTGCAAAACTGGTTTGCCGTTTGCCATTGGCGTTGAAGGGGGAAATTCGCACCAAGCGGTGGGTTCCTTTCTCAGCTTTCAAGTAACCGTAGGCGTAGCGACCGTCAATTTCCAGGGTGGCAGATTTTAGTCCCGCTTCATCCCCTTCGGAAATTTCCGTCAAGTGTACTTTATAACCGTGGCTCTCTCCCCAACGGGTGTACATCCGCAGCAGCATCTGGGCCCAATCTTGGGCGTCTGTACCGCCCGCACCGGCGTTAATGGTCAGCACTGCGCCTTTGGCGTCGTATTCGCCAGACAGCAGCTGCTGCAATTCCCAGCGATCGAGTTCGTGGGTGAGCTTGGTAACATTGGTTTGGGCTTCTGCCAGCAGTGCCGGGTCGGTTTCCAACTCCAGCAATTCTGCGATCGCCTTAGTATCTTCCAGACTATTTTTCCACTGCTGAAATTGCTCTAAGTGCGATTTGAGGTCATTGAGTTCTTGAAGCGTTTGCTGGGCAGTAGTTTGGTCGTTCCAAAATTCCGGTTGCGCCGCTAACTGCTCCAGGTCTTGAATTTTTGCTTTCAGTGCAGGTACGTCAAAGATAGTCCTGGGTTTTACCCAGGCGCTGGGACAACGTTTCGATTTCGCGTTTGATGTCTACAAGTTCGATCATGGTTCTTAGCGAGATAATTCAGTGATGCTGAAGATGGCACTGTTGTCTATTTTAGACTATTAAGCCAAGCTTGCGTGCTGCCTTATTTTAAGCTGCGTCCAAACTCAGGCGATGCAAGGATTTTGGATGAGAGGATTTTGGCTTGGCTCCGCCTTAAAATAAGGCAGCTTGAAATGGGGATTCTTTTTGATGATTACCCTTGAAATGGGAGGGGTTTACCGCATTTTTTGCCCGCAAATTTGTGGAATTTTCAAACTAAAGATAAAGTAAGCGATCCCTTACTTCTAATGTAGATTGGCTACGTGCTTATGTTCTAACTTTTCTAATTCCTTTGGTAATTGATGACGTTCATTCACAAATTCTTCCAGTAACTCAAAAAACATTTCAAACGCATGAGTTTCATTGCCAGCATAAAGCATAATAATTTTAGCCCAAGAAGCCGAGGTTCTAAGGCCAATTTTTTTTGCAACCAAGGCTGAAATTCGTGAAATTCCTCTTCTTCATCGCTTAAAGGAAGCCCCATATCTTGGCAAGCACGTTTGTACCCACATAGAAACATAAATAGATCGGAAACAGAAGGATACCCGATATACATTCCAGGTCTTTCTTTGATTTTTTGCAGAAGTTGGTAAAGCGAAATCATGGCCTATTATCCTCGCTTAATAGTTGAGTTAAAATTTTTCTACTTCCTCAATAGTAAATTCACCAATAGCACAGTAGAAGTCTGCGATCCAATCCTCCCTAGATAGCCCTATCGGTGAAAGATTATCAAAAACCTTACGATAAAATCTGCTCGATCGAGAGGGCTGATTTTTAGATAGATACCGTTAATTCCATTGGCTTTTAACCATTCTTTGATAGCGGCAGCACATTCGTCGCATTCCAATATTTTAAATTGTTCCGCGATCTTGGCTACTTGTCGATAGATTTCTTCGTCTGACAGTTGTGGGAAACTGGGCATTTTGATAATACCTTCGTTTTTTTAAGCAACTGCATAGGTTGAAAAAAGCTAAAAGGGTGGGCATTGCCCACCCTACTGATGAAATTAATGCAACTAGGTGTTAGTCGCGGCTATTGATGGCGATCAGCAACCGCAAAATGAAGACGAACAAGTTGATGTAAGTTAAGTACATC
>NZ_JACJUP010001111.1:0-2267 GCF_014748295.1 Planktothrix sp. FACHB-1355
TTCATCTCTGCCTCTGCTTGCTTGGACGAAGCATTCGCGTTTGAATTGATAATTTACGATCGTCAACTATCTGCACGAATGCTTAGCCCCTACTAAAAAATGTCTAAAAAGCGAATACCCGGTAAAGGCACATCTCTAATATACCGATTAATTTGACTTGCCGCCGCCATACCCGAATTTAAAGCACTTTCTACTAAGTTTCCACCACACCAATCACCGCAACATATCAAAGGTAAAGATATCTCCGCATCCAGATAACTTGACTGCCAAAACTGACTGGGAAAAGCATAGCGCCACCTGTGAATTTGATACCATGCTGGCGCATCTAGCCAAGATAGATTTAATTCTGCTGTCGCCGTAGCTAACAAATGGCGTGCAGCAGCATTTAAATCTTCTGCATCTAAATAATTTTGAGCAAATGCAGCACTGCTGTGCATCACAAATACTGGAAATTCAGCGTTGCGGCGCTTGCTGCTATCCAAACCGATCCAAGCAATGTCGGAATTATCTGCAAAAACAACAGAATTCCAATCTAAATTTAGCTCTGCTTGGGCTGGATAGCCTGCCATGACCGCCAAACAGGGATCGAATTCGATCGCTCGCAGCTTATCCACAAACCCAGTTGGTAAAATACTCTCAGCTAATGGCTCCAACAACATCAAAGCTTGCGGCGCGGGAATTGCCACGATCGCTGCTTTGGCTTTTACCGCTTCTGGGATATCATCGACCTTAGCCTCAAAATCCAGACGCCAATATTTGTTATCTGTAACATTAATTGCCCGGACTCGTTGATTTAGCTTGATTTCCAAACCAGTAGCGAGGAATTTCGCGATCGCACTCATTCCTTCTGGCGCAACATAGTGGGGGATTTTGGATTCAGGGGAATAAAATCTGTCATTCCAAGTCTGGAGAATGTGGCGATCGCATAACACCTTTACAAACCTTTGCAAAATCTCCCCATTCGGTTCCAAGTAGCGCAACCCGTGATCGGCGCTTTTGCCGTATAATCGGCGCGTCGCCACCCTTCCTCCCACACCGCGAGATTTTTCCAGCACCACTACACTGTATCCAGCTTGCTGCAACTGTTGCGCCGCAGTCAAACCGGCTATTCCCGCACCAATAACCGCAACATCAAACACGACTTGACAACCTCCCGCGTAGAATCAATAGAAGTAGAATAAGGGACAGCAAAGAATCTGGGGTCCTGGAGGGTTCGACTTTGGATGAACTGAGATCGGTACTGGAGTTGGCTACAGAAGAAGAATTGCAACAACTGACGGCAATTCTGTTTTGTCGCCGATTCAATCCCCTAGACTATGTTGGCACGCCCGATCCTATAGAAGTACAAAGCCAAGATCGCGAAGCTTGGCTGGATATGCTAGAGCAAAGGTTTCGCTTTTTGGCAGCGGATGGCTTGACGGTATTGCGGGGACGCACACAGGAGGTAACCTATCGCCAAGTTTTAATCCAGGTGTGTCGTTATCTTAAAATTCGCTACTCCAACAAGCTTTCCACCACAGATATAGAAGCAGAGATATTTCTCCATCTGCTGAAACGAGCTTGGAAAGAATTACCCGCCGCAGAGCAAAATGCCTTAACTGTGCGAGTGCAGCAAAGTCTGGCAGAAACTCAACTTTCCGAACCGTTACCGCTTTCCGTGCAGCGCGATCCTTTCGGTTGGCTGATCAAAGGTGGTAGCGCTTTGGCAGTTAGTTCGATCGTCAAACCGATGTTGCTGCAACAGATGGCCCATCAGTTTGCGCTTCACTTTGCCAGATACCAAATTGCCAGGGAAGCAGCCGTATCTGGAGGAGTGGCGGCGATGAACAAGTTTCAAGGCTATATGATGCTTCAGGCTGCTGAAAAGGGTATGGCTTTGAGTGCGGCGCGATATACTGCTGTCCGCAGCGTGTTTGCATTTTTAGGCCCAGCGCTGTGGACTTGGTTTTTTGCGGATCTCGGTTGGCGAGCGATCGCCACTAACTACGCCCGCATTATACCCACCATCTTCGCCCTAGCACAAATTCGCCTCACTCGCTCGGAATGTTGGGAAATAGCATGAAAATTTTAGTTTTCAGATTTTAGATTTTTGATTGAACATGAAGCCAAAATTCACAATCCAAAATCTAAAATCTTTTTCCGAACCTCCCTTACAGCTATGGTGGAATTTTGCCCAGCTAGGTTTGTTGATTTTTCCTTTATTTCCAGCTGTAGGAGCAGTCGGAATTGCCCTCGCAATACTGGGTACTGGCAAGCAAAAGTTTAAT
>NZ_JACJUP010001112.1:0-2332 GCF_014748295.1 Planktothrix sp. FACHB-1355
CTCTTCCGATCTATTTATGGCGTTGATTTAGGAGTCAAGCATTTCGCTGTTGTAACTGACGGCGAAAAGGTTTCTAAATATGACAAACCCAGACAGATTGCTAAACATGAAAAAAATCTAAAACGCAAGCAAAAGAAATTAGCACGGAAACAAAAAGGGAGTAATTCTAGAAACAAATATTGTCAAGTAGTTGCCAAAGTGTACGAGCGAGTTACTAACTCACGGCAAGATTTTCTGCATAAACTTAGTTACAAGTTGGTCAGCGATAGCCAAGCTGTCATAGTAGAAAATCTTCATGTCAAGGGCATGGTTCGCGATCGCAATTTGGCTAAAGCTATTTCTGATTGTGGATGGGGAATGTTCACCAACTTTTTAGCCTATAAGCTAGAACGTAAGGGAGGAAAGTTGGTTGAGATTGATAGATTCTTTCCCAGTTCCAAACTCTGTTCTAACTGTTTCTATCAGGTGAGTGAGATGCCATTAGATGTAAGGCAATGGACTTGTCCCCACTGTGGTACTCATCACGATAGGGACGGCAATGCGGCGACCAATATTCGGGCAGAGGGGATCAGAATGCTAAAGGCGGATGGTTCAGCCGTCTCTGCTGTAGGAGGGGAAGTAAGACCAAAGATGGGACGAAAGTCTCATTTGCGGCATTCGCCGTTGAGTACAGAAGCCCCGTCCGCCTATGCGGCGGGGTAGTTCACCGCTACGATCGAATTCTTTAGGAGCGTTGCACAAGAGGTTCCGCAGGATATGGGTAAAACTGAGCAGATGGAATCCTTCGTGAGGGTGAGGTAAGTTAACATACTAACCGAAAAAATAAGACAAAAGATAATTGACAAAATAAACAGATAACAACATGGTCAAAACTTCTCATACTATGAATCTTTCTTCTTTGTCACCTTTTAAAAAAGCCGATCGCATCCTGGTTGTGGATGATTCTCCCGATAATGTATTTCTTATCCAAGCGATCTTGGAAGAAGAGGGCTATAAAATAGCAACAGCATCAGATGGCCTTACTGCATTGGCTAAAGTTGAGCAATCACCGCCAGATTTGGTGTTACTGGATGTTATGATGCCAGGAATGGATGGCTTTGAAGTCACCAAGCGCCTGCGCGAAAATACTTCTTTGCCGTTTATCCCCATTCTACTGATAACCGCCTACGACCACCTCAGTGTGGCTAAAGGACTAGATACCGGTGCAGACGATTTTATCCGCAAACCGGTAGAAGTGGACGAGCTGCTGGCGCGGGTACGCAGTCTGCTGCGACTCAAGCACAGCATCGACGAACGGGATCAAATTGCCAAACAGCGAGAAGATTTTGTTTCCCGACTGACTCACGATCTGCGAACTCCTTTGATTGCTGCCGATCGCATGATGGGTTTAATGCAGCAAGGTGCCTTGGGAGAACTCTCCCCCTCAATGAAAGAAGCTCTCGACACAATGGTTCGCAGCAATAAAAACCTACTGGCAATGGCAAATACCTTGCTGGAAGTTTATCGTTACGAAGCCGGTCGGAAAAATCTAAACTTCATTCCCGTTGATATAAGAGATTTGCTCCAGGAAGTTGTTAAAGAACTATCCCCTTTAGCTGTTGAAAAAAATCTATCTTTGCAATTGGTAAGGGATAAAAATCCTCAAGATACCGCGCAAATTAAAACCGTTGTACAAGGCGATCGGCTCGAACTTCACCGCGTTTTTACCAATTTGATCGGCAATGCGATCAAATTTACAGATACAGGTTCGGTACACGTCAGTCTTGCCAATACAACTGGTAATGCTAATCCAGATGAACCAGAGGTAATCGTTGAAGTAGAAGATACTGGCCCAGGCATTCCCGTAGAAGAACAAGCCAGTTTATTTGAACGTTTTCGTCAAGGCAAACATAAGCACGCCGGCAGCGGTTTGGGTCTGCACTTGTCTCGCAGAATTGTGGAAACTCATAACGGCACCATTGAAATTAAATCAGAGGTCAACAAGGGAAGTCGCTTCATCGTGCGCTTACCACTCAAGCGAGGATCTCATTCTTAAAGTACCCTAACCTGTAACCTGCTCCGCTGAAATGGGTGTACTTGCGCTCTTTGGGGCGATCTCCTTGAAATCGCAGCCAGCTAAGGTGTAGAGCCCCATAAAACTAATAATTTGGTATACTAAGTACGGAAAAGTCGAATTTCTATCTCCGGCTTGGATTGATGATACAGGAATTACCTATGACAGGCATCAAAACCCATTTTCAAACTACCTGTAAAGCATCGATAGATTTTATCATTCACTTAAAATACTACTAAAAATATCATTCTTCCTAGAAACTTGGTTTCTTTGCCTATG
>NZ_JACJUP010001113.1:0-2331 GCF_014748295.1 Planktothrix sp. FACHB-1355
GTATCACCAACTCACCCCTTCATCTTGACTGTAGATGAGTTAGAAAAAGCTGGCGCAGTAGTCAATAAAATTATCCTCCAAGCATTAAGCGAAATTAATCTCAATCAGTTAGTTACAGATACGCTGAATTGTGAGTCATCGCTGGCTCAACCTTTGACAACATTAATTTATCAAAAAACTCAAGGTAATCCTTTTTTTGCTACCCAGTTTCTTAAAGCATTAAATAATGAACATCTGATCGCGTTTGACTTTGCATCTCGCCATTGGCAGTGCGATATTGCTCAAATAAAAGCTTTAGCAATTACTGATGATGTGGTAAAATTCATGTCCATACAATTGCAGAAATTACCACAGCCAACTCAAAATATTCTCAAGTTAGCAGCTTGTGTTGGGGCGCAGTTCGATCTGCAAACATTGGCGATTATTTCCGAACAAACACCAGAAACAACAGCAGCAAATTTATGGAAAGCATTGCAAGAAGGGCTGATTATTCCGAATACAGAAATTTATAAATTTTTTGTTCAATCTGAAGATATATCTGGTTCTTATGCAGCAGCTAATCCAGTTTATCGCTTTTTACACGATCGAGTTCAACAAGCCTCTTATTCCCTGATTCCTGACGACGAAAAGCAAGTCACACATCTCAAAATTGGGCAGTTACTTCTGCAAAATTCTTCTGCCGGAGAACGAGAAGAAAAACTGTTTGATATTGTGGGACATTTGAATCAAGGACAAGCATTAATTAATCAACCACAGGAACGAGCAGTTTTAGCAAAACTCAACTTGAAAGCTGGGAATAAAGCCCGACATTCCACTGCTTATACTGCCGCTAGAGAGTATTTTCATACTGGCATGGATTTACTAGAGATTAATTGTTGGCAAAGTCAGTATGAATTAACTTTGAATTTGTATATAGCTGCAACGGAAGCCAGTTATTTGAATGGTGATTTTGACGGTATGGAACAACTTGCGGCATTGGTATTGCAGCAGGCACAGACTGTTCTTGACAAAGTTAAAATCTACGAAATTCAAATTGCCGCACTAACAGCTGGTAGCCAAATATTAGCAGCGATCGCAGTCGGCAGAGAAGCTCTAGCCCAATTGGGAGTAGAATTACCCAGCCAAGTAGACGAAACTCAGATTGGCAAAGCTTTAGCAGCAGTGAAACAGCAACTCCAAGAACGAGAAATTGCCACACTGATTGACTTACCCCTGATGAGCGAACCTCAAGCTCAAGCTGCAATCCAGATATTAAGTATGTTGTTCCCACCAGTGTTACTGGGACAACCTGGTTTAATGCCCATTCTCGGCGCGACGATGGTACGCTTATCGCTGGAGTTTGGCAATACTTCCGCCTCAATCCCTGGCTATGCAATTCATGGGATGGTGATGTGTGCCTTTTTTGGCGAAGTTGAAATCGGTTATGAGTTTGGTAAATTATCCCTCTCCTTGCTGGAAAAGTTGAACGATCGGAGGATGAAATGTGTCACTCTCAACCTGTTTGGAGGTTTTATACAACATCACCGACAATCACTTTTAGTCGCCCAGCTAACCATGAAAGAAAGCTACATGGCGGGAATGGAAAACGGTGATTTTCTCTACGCTGGCTACAGCATAGAAGGGTATGCCTTAACGGGGTTATTCGCTGGTGTAGAATTGCATAGCTTGGCGGCGGAATTACCTGCTTACAATGCTGCTCTCGTTCAGGTGAAACAAGATTCAGCACTAACTTATTTGCAGATGGTACAGCAAACAGTAGAGCAATTTCAAGAAACAGTGAGCCAACCAGACTGCTTAATGGGTATTTTCTACGATGAAACAGTGATGTTACCAAAGCACAAGCAGGATCGGGATCTGACTGCACTTGCGTTTGTTTATAGCTATAAACTATCGCTTGCCTACTTTTTTGGAAATTATCACGCTGCCCTTGACTATATCACCCAAGTCCAGTCCTATTTAATGGCAGTATCAGGAATGCCTTTTGTTCCTATATTCCATTTCTATACCGCCCTCACTAATCTAGCACTTGTTTCCAGCCCAGCAGAAACAACCGAAATTCTTGCTAAAGTCGAAAGCCATCAACAAACTCTTTACCAGTGGGCGCAAGATGCTCCCATAAATTATTTACACAAATGGCATTTAGTAGAAGCAGAAAAATTGCGAGTTGCGGGTGATAAATTAGCGGCAATGGAGCATTACGAACAAGCTATTACCATTGCCAAAACTAACCAATTCCTCAACGAAGAAGCCTTAGCTAACGAACTTGCTGCCAAATTTTATCTTGATTGGGGCAAAACAAAAATTGCTCAAACCTACATGATGGAGGCTTAT
>NZ_JACJUP010001114.1:0-2321 GCF_014748295.1 Planktothrix sp. FACHB-1355
TGAGCAGTCGCTTGAATTAAAGGTCTTTAATTTCAAGTACATTGAGGCGTTCGGGTTTACCTTGTTTTATCTGGTAAGATTTTTCGCTGGTGGAAGTAGCCACAACCAACCCATCCCGCTCCAAGATGAAAATTTTACCAGAAGGACTCACCTTCAAATTTTGCAGGAAGGTGTTCAACTGTGGGAGAAACAACTCAGTGCCGATCACACCTACCAAGTTCCCACTTTTGTCATATACCGGATAGCTACAGCTAATTGTCACAACATCTGGTTTATCAGTCCAGTATGTTATCTCGGCCCAGACTGGTTTACCTGCTTTCACTGCATCCGTAAACGAACTATCGTCTACGTATTCAAAGGCTTCCTCCTGGGTAACGCGGGTAGGATTTCCCTGACTATCCAAATCGTATCGCTTGGATCGACCCTTGTAAGAAGATTGCATCATTGCCGCGTACAATCTGCCATCTGCTTCGCGACCGACACCAACATACTCACTACCCTGGGGACGACCGAAGCCAATGTAATTCAAACTCTTGAACGTTTTCATTTGGCTGTAAAACTGACGCCAGGTGCGCTCATAGTCTAGCAAGTTCAGATTTCCTGTTTTATAATCATCCACGTTGATTTGGTTGACTTGAGCAGGAGTGGCTAATAAGGTGTCAAGGTGCTGATTGATGCGAGAGCTAGTTTCGTTTTGCAGCCGCAGCACCAAGTCGTTGACGGCTTTTTGCCCGTTGTAGAATGAGAGATAGCCCACCAAACCGACAGCAGTGACGATTTGCAATACAAAAGGCACCACCAAGGCGGTGCGGAGGCGGAATTTGAGTGATGTAGGGGCGGCTTCTTTTGAAGAAATCATTGTTTAAGATGCTCCTCGCAGGTAGTTTACAGTTGAGCGGACACTAGCAATTATTTTTAGGGATTGACTGTCTTTGTCATCTTTATACCTGAAAATTATCTTCAGCTCGTTATTACCCTGCGACCGAATACCCGGCTTCTTGAAGAAGTCGGCTATCTAGAATACCGTACTGAGGCTGCTGTTAGTGTATCCTAAATAAAAAGCTGCCCCACAATTCAGGAGACACCCTACTATGAAATTAAATATTTTAGCTACCGCTATCCTGACAGCTACCATCTGCCTACCCGCGATCGTCAGAGCGGAAAATACCTTACCATTAAGGCAGCTGGGCGGAGTTCGATCGTCTGTTTTAGTAGCTCAATCGGATTGGGGTGAATTCTCTTCTGTGGCGGGGCGCTTTGCTGTCTTAATGCCCGGTACACCTAATCAGGAAACTGAAACTAATGAAGATGGTTTTGTCGAACACTCTTTCACCCTTACTCAGGAAACATCTGCTTTTTTGATTCACTATTCAGACATTCCAGAAGCAGAAGAATTGAGCGACACGGCAATTAAAAAACTTTTAGATAGTACGCCAACTGACTTCGTAAAAGAAGCTAAAGCTCAATTAATCGCTTCTCGCAGCATTACACTTGACGGCAATCCGGGTAAAGAATTCGAGTTTACTCTCCGCGATGGTACTCCTGGTGCGGCTAGGGTATTTTTGGTTAAGCAACGTTTATACGTAATTGTGGGAATGGCATCTGAAGCTGAGAATACACAAAAGTTTGTCAATTCGTTTCGTCTGCTTTGATAAGCTATATTGTTCGTAGTTCTGGGTTTATTGAATTGCTCAGTATCTGTGCAACAATAACCACGAACAATTTTATCTAAAACATTAGGATTTATTCCATAATTTAACCACAGATGAAAATAGATAAACACAGATGAACACAGATGCGATCGCAATTTTTTTTAGCTACTGATGCAACTGGATATGATACGATCGTGGGTTATGCCACAGAAAATTAATTATTGGTTGAATGTAGGGGTGGGGTGACCCCGCCTTACCGCTCGTGCCTAACCGATCCTACGATTAGATAAGTTTTTACGACCGCTTGGTTCGACGCACTTTTTTTGTGTTGACTAATGAGTATTTTCACTCGATGCCAATATAGTTGTTGCCTCCTGTAAGAGCTGGTTTTGTTCCTGCCTGATTGCTTCTAACCTATTCAATATATATGCAAGTCGTTCTTTTTTATTATCGCTGTCTGTCGCAGTAATTGCAGGATTCAAAGATAAAACATTTGCTTCTGATTGTTTGATGCTACTTCTATTAAAATTTAACTTACTCAGAGGTGTAAGGAACAATCCTAAAAGCAATTTAGTAAATTTTCCTGGAGCTTGTAACGCAAATAAAAAAGTTTGCTCCAGAAACTGACCGAGGGCTATAATGAACCGCCGTATCGCAAAAATACTAAAA
>NZ_JACJUP010001115.1:0-2319 GCF_014748295.1 Planktothrix sp. FACHB-1355
ACCACCACGAGGATTTTGAATAAATACACGCTCGTTTATTCAGACAGGTGTTATAATAGTGGGATGTTGAATCTAACCTACGAGTACAAGCTTATTCCCACCGACGCGCAACGCGAAACCTTCGACCACTGGTTAGAAATTTGTCGGAAGGTCTACAACTATGCCTTGCGAGAACGAAAGGATTGGGTTAACTCTCGCAAGTGTGAGATCGACTCATGCAGCATCAAGCAGGAATACATTATCCCTGTTGATGCACCACGTCCAACTTTTGCTCGTCAGTGCAAAACACTGGCAGAAGCAAAGAAATCAATACCTGAATTGAAACTACCTCACACTCATGTATTGCAACAAGTGTTACGCCAATTAGAGTCGGCATTTGTGGCGATGTGGGATCGTGGGTATGGATTCCCCAGATTTAAAAAACGGATGCGCTCATTTGTTTTCCCTCAGTTGAATTTGAAATCCGTGCAACGATTCAATGATGAGGATTGGGTTAATCTGCCTAAGATTGGCTTGGTTAAAATGCACTTGTCTCGCCCTATTCCTGAAGGGTTCGAGGTGAAACAAATTCGCGTTGTTAAGCGGGCTTCTGGTTACTATGCCATGCTCGCGTTGCAGTGCGATGTCGAAGTGCCTCAAACTTCACCATCAGGTCATGGATTAGGGATTGATTTAGGACTGGAACACTTTTTGGCAACTTCAGACGGGGAGTTGATCGATAGACCTCGATTCTTTGTGGATGGGCTCTTCAAGCTGAAATTGCTGCAACGTCAATTGAAACGGAAGAAGAAAGGGTCTAGAAAATTTCGTCAGCTTCAGCGTCGAATTGCCAGACACCACGAATACATCTCGAATAGTCGCAAAGATTTTCACTTTAAGACCGCTCATCATTTGTGCAACCAAGGACAAACTATATTTGCCGAGGATCTAAACCTCAAAGCCATGTCAGCCGGAATGCTATGCAAGCATACATTTGATGTAGGCTTTGGACAGTTCCTCGGTATTTTGGGTTATGTGAGCTTTAAGCGAGGTGCATACTTTGCCAAAGTAGACCCGAATGGCACTAGCCAAACTTGCCCTAGATGTCAGACGCATACAGGCAAAAAGGATCTATCTGAGCGGGTGCATAAATGCCCTGAATGTGGGTATGAGACAAATCGAGATGTTGCAGCCGCGCAAGTGGTTTTGCAACGTGGATATACAGCGGTGGGGCACATCGCAGTGAATTTTGGGGAGGGCAAGTAGCATAAGCTATCCCAATAAACCAAGAATCCCCTCGCCTTCAGGCAGGGGAGTTGTCAATTGAGATAATGGCCTAACATGACTCATCCTATTCTCGATCGCCCTGATATATTGCAGGTAATCTTCCATCCCAGACGAGATTACAACTTTAGCTCGAACATTCCAGCTGTCTACCCGGTTGCTGTGGAGGTTGAACCCGGTGTCGCCGTCACGGGAAGATTGCACCCAGCATCAACCGATTCGCCAGCAATCGTTTATTTTCACGGTAATGGGGAAATTGCTGCTGATTACGATGAACTGGCACAGATCTACGTGGACTTAGGCATCACTCTGCTGGTGATGGATTATCGTGGATATGGATCGAGCGACGGGAAGCCTACAGCTAGCAATTTGTTGAGTGATGCTGTGACTGTGTTCGATGCGGTTGGTGAGATTTTCCAGTCTCATTACTTGAGTCCAAAGCAGTTTTATGTTATGGGTAGAAGTCTTGGCAGCGCGGCTGCGATCGAAGTGGCGAGGTATGCAGGCGATCGATTGGCAGGACTGATTATTGAGAGCGGCTTTGCAGATACTTTCGCGCTACTATCCCGCTTCGGAGTAATAATTAAAAGAGCAGAGGAAGAGCGCGATGGCTGTGGCAACGCCTTCAAATTGAGCCAAATTACTACACGAACTCTCATTATCCACGGTCAAAATGATGTGTTGATTCCGGTAGAAGATGCGCTGGAATTGCATCGTTCTTCTGCTGCACAGGACAAAGAGATATTGCTGATTTCTCAAGCCGGTCACAACAATTTGATGCTACTGGGGATGGATTTATATTTTGAGGCGATCCAGAATTTTTTAGGTGTTTAGAAAAATGATTTCTTAACTTCTTTTACTGGACTGACGCGCTGGGATTAGCCAAACCAAGTGTAAAAAGTCATTGACTGAAATTTTTTAGGACTAGATTACTGTATTATTTCGATAAAATTCAATCAATTTCTGGCCCTAAAATAGCATTGTATTCTGAAAAATCAAGAGTCAAACTTTGCTGAGTAGCCCATCTTTGAATATCTTTTATAGAGCAATCGTAGG
>NZ_JACJUP010001116.1:0-2317 GCF_014748295.1 Planktothrix sp. FACHB-1355
GAAAGAAGTAACAAAACTGTTTCTTCTCTCCCCTACTATTAACATTCCCACTTTGTCTGCAAAAACTAACATTTATAAAAACTTAATATTCAGTTTGGCAAGTTAGGCTTCTACGGCTTCG
Organism: Planktothrix sp. FACHB-1355; assembly: GCF_014748295.1. NCBI lineage: Bacteria > Bacillati > Cyanobacteriota > Cyanophyceae > Oscillatoriales > Microcoleaceae > Planktothrix > Planktothrix sp. FACHB-1355. The sequence goes on from NZ_JACJUP010001116.1 coordinate 122, forward strand.
GGTACCGATCGCAGCTTACCGCTAGCGGCAATGCAAATGGCTGCCACGAGGAATGCGATCGCACCCCAAATCCCACTCGCTACGGCTGTCATACTTGCCAGTTGCGGGAATAATATCCCAAACAAACTCGATCCGAGTCCGATTCCGCCAAAATAGAATCCCACTCCCAATCCCGATCGCTCTGTTGGTACAAGCGACAAAGCAAAAGGTACAACTCCATTGACAATTAAAGCAAAAAATGCTAAAGCTCCCAGTATTGTTACCGCCACAATAAACCAATTGGGAATCAAAACCATCAGCAGCAACAACGGTATCGTAGCGCCAATGCCAATTAACATAGCGCGTTGGTTGCCCAGTTTCACCGCCAACGCGCCAGCGGGAAGAGCAGCAAAAGCGAGAAAAAGAGAGATAGCAAACATCAGCCAAGGAATATCAGCATTTTGCCATTGATTTTTCAGCATTTTGGGCATAGCGTCCATCAAGAAACGCGAACCCCAAGCCACACCCGCACCAGTTCCCAAAATTAATAGCAGTGGGGATAAGAGGGAGAGACTGGGAGAGGGGACGACAGGGAGAGTGTTGTCCTGTTGTGGTATTTCTGGTGGATCGAAACGACGCAATATTGCAGCTGCACCCAGCAGAACAAAAGTGCCGATCGCAAAACTAAAAATTGGCCCCATACCCAGAACAAATTGATTGGCAATTGGTTTGAATGCGCCAATGATTCCCGCAGCTAAAGTTAACAAACTAGCTGCCAAAGGTAACTCAGCCGGTCTGGCGTATTTTCCCAGCAACGATATCGCCGGAGAACGAAACACCGCCATCGCCAAAGCCCAGCCTACCATCAGCAGCAACAATACCCAGCGTATCCCATCGAATAAATTGCGGAAAACGACAACTGCCGGGATAGCGATAAACAACGCCGATGATAGGATAACGCCAACCGATATCAACGGAAAGCGACTGCCTAACGAGTGTTTGATGCGATCGGATATTCCTCCCATCAGAGGTTCCATTGCGATCGCCAACGCATTTTCAATAATTAGCAACCCAGCCGCTAACTCTTTCGCAAAGCCAAATTGCACCAACAACTGCGGCAAATACAGATTATAAATTAGCCAGGTAAGGGTAATTGCTCCCTGTACCCCTGCCAAACCCCAGACTTGCAACCACAACACATTTGGCTGATTTCTAGAGGCATCCATCTTATTATCCCATTTTTGGGTTAGTTATCATTCAAGTATGCAAACTTATACAAAAATATCAATGAATCGCCTATTTTTCTTAAGCTTTATCGTCAGTTTAGCAGTGACGAACCCCAATCTCATATCCAGTAGCATCAATCGCACAAAAAAATCGCCTTCTTATCTGCGTTTATCTGCGTTTATCTGCCTACATCTGCGGTAAAAATTTAACCCTTGATTCCCACAGATAATATTTCGTATCAATCATTTACCACCTATGCAACCGAACAAAAGAAACCCGGTTTCTATAATCCGCGAAGAAACCGGGTTTCTAGCGTAATCCTGCCTAAGTCCCGCTACTCTTAGTATTCCGGAACAGAAGAATCGACTTCCCGACTCCAAGCAGTGATGCCGCCTTTCACATTTGTACCCACAATTCCGGCTTCCTTCAGAATACCCAACGCTTTGGCAGAACGACCGCCCATTTTACAATGTGCGATCAAGCGATGACCGTTGAGCAATTCTTTCACTTTTTCCACACCTTCTCCCCGTTCGATGTCCGGTAAAGGCACTAAAACAGAACCGGGAATCCTGGCAATTTCGTACTCATTGGGATTGCGAACATCAAGCAGCACAAAATCATTTGCACCGCTATCGATGAGCTGCTTCAATTCTTTTACGGTCATTTCTTGAATTTCCATCTGCCGTTTTGCCTCCTCTGCCTTTGCTTGGGGAATACCGCAGAATTGTTCGTAGTCTATCAACTTTTCAATTACCGGGCGCACTGGATTCGGTCGCAACTTCAACTCGCGAAACTTCATTTCCAGCGCGTTGAACAGCAACAACCTACCGCTGAGGGTTGTACCTTTTCCTATGATAATTTTGACGGTTTCCGTTGCTTGGATAACACCGATAATTCCCGGCAAAATACCCAAAACGCCACCTTCAGCGCAAGAAGGAACCATCCCTGGCGGTGGGGGTTCTGGGTACAAGTCGCGGTAATTTGGCCCAC
>NZ_JACJUP010001117.1:0-2245 GCF_014748295.1 Planktothrix sp. FACHB-1355
CCAACATTTTGGTAGAGCATGGAACCAGGATGAAAAGTTACCAATACAAATCCAAGTGCGTCAGGATTTACCAGCAGAACATCCTCGTTACAATCGTCCCTTAGTCTTTATTGAAGACCAAGAATTTGCTCCCATAGAATCTCGGAGCGCCCATTTACCCATTGGAACAAAAGCACTAGCCACTGTTAACCCTGACCCCGGTCACACGATTCAAGTTCAACTAAACCACCCAAGAATTAACACACCCATTCAAATCGGGAAAATTCAACAGCATAGCTTTGCCGACAGAGCCTGGAGGGGTGAACAAGCATCATTGACAATTGCTTTGATTAAACCCGAACCAATCCCAGCAATTAAAGTGGGGGATCAAGTGTTAGGTGAATTGGATAAAGCAAGCATCAATATCTTAGAAAAAGCCGGTCGTTTGGTAGATGGAAAAACTATTGATGTCACACTTAATAGTCGGGGAAAAGGCTTTGGTTCGCACGTTATTGCTACTACTGCTAATGGTAACTCTTTCCGCATTAATAAACTTTCCAAATCTTTCTGGTCATGCACCTTCAATAACCAAACAGCTACTGTGACTGTGGGGTTCAAAGAGCTTAAGCCTGAACCTGCTATCCTAATAGATGGGAAAGTTTTGGGTGTCCTGACCCAAAAAGAAAGCAAAGAGGCTCTCTCAAAAGCTGGATTATTAGTTGAGGGACAAATTTTTCAAAAAGCTTTCTTAACAAGTAATTCCACCACTGCAACTATCACTGTTGCTCCAGAGAGTGTAGAATACCCAGAGGCTTGGACAAAGCTAATTAAAACCGAACAAAAATCACAAATTTCTTCAGAGCTTCTCGAAATTTCTCGTGGATTTCGCACTAAGTTAACTCAATTACCCACCTTACTGTTTACCAAAGAAGACCACGAGTGGAAAACTCCCAATGGGAGTTTGAAAGAACAACCTGCTTTAGGACTATCAGTAGACAAACGATTGAGTGATGTCACTTCACGTTGGCTTTCTGCACAAGGGGTAGAATGGCTTCATGCGCCTGACGAGGCTCTAGTTTGGTCTGAAACTCAACGGGGTTATGATGTTCTATTCATTAATCCAGATTCAGTAAAACCAGAGGTTTACCAACAGCTAATTGAGCGATGTGGCGAACTACTTCAGGCTTCGGGAGAATCTAATACTTATCTAGAACGCCTTGAATCGATGCCTAAATTACCAGAAAGTATGTGGTCTACTTCTGCTACTGATTCAACAGTAGAGTTGGAATCACAACATAGACAAGTGGATGTAGATGACCGAGTGCAGTTAGTTGAGTCTGCTTACGCGCAACCGATGGAAGGATACCCAGTGGCACAAGACAACCACCAACTAACGCCAGAAGCCTCTCAAAGCACTGATTATGATACTGCTAACGTGGTTCCTATACCGCCGGGTGTGGCTTTACAACTGGAGTATAACAAAGCTCAGGCGTTACAAGCACAGCGGACAGAGGCGATCGCAGAAATTGTCCACAGCTTCCTTTACTTGGAAGGTAAATCCACTCCCACAGGAGCCCAAGCTATTGGCAAATCGAACACGGCTGTCTGGGATAAAGCTAAATCTGAACTGACACTTTATGACAATGCTTCGACTGACTCAAACGTTCCCAAAATGCGGGTGCGGTATGAAGGTGGTAGCTATACACCATTGCCGATCGCGTCGAGCCTGGAGGAACTACAAAAACACGGCCTTAAGTTAGAAGAAGTCGAACACTTTATTTCTAAAGTTAAGCCTTTAGTCGATGCCAGACTTAATCAATTGAACTTGGGTAAAAATTACTCTAAAAATCAAGGAATTGAAAGATAAAATCAAACAATATTAGCCTAAGCAACAAGCTTGGGCTAATATTGTTTGATGATGCTTTAAACTTGAATCAATCTAACTTTTCCAGGCATCCTTTGGATATTTTTGAGCGTACCAGGAGAGTTATCCTTAATGATCGCCAAACCATAATCTGCAATAGAACACATTATGCGATCGCGCTGTGTATAAGAACCATTTACTCCCACACTAGCAAATCCAGCATTATTTCTAGGTGAATTGCCTGTGTGGTAAACAGTTACTCGGCTATACCCAGATTGTTTGAGAAAAGTTTGCACCAAATAATCTGCCCCAAAGCAATCACCAATCAAAATTTTAGCACCCAGTTCCATAATTTTCTCAATGCGGATAATAGCTTCTGCGGGTAGTTGTGCCACAGTACGA
>NZ_JACJUP010001118.1:0-2310 GCF_014748295.1 Planktothrix sp. FACHB-1355
CGCAGCCGTTGGGCAAACGGTGAAGATGCAAGAGTTCGGGTAAATTTATTGGCATCCCTATGAAGCAAGAATCCTCGTGTCTTTAGACCGAGGAGTGTCAAAATCAAGCCAGACAAATTATTTTGAGCTAAATCAACAATAAAGCAAGAAAAAATCTGGGCTGGTCTCCTCAGTACCCAGATTTGCGGGAGTTTTTACTGCACGCTTGGCAATGGCATCAGAAACGGCACAAATAAAAGTTAAAAGTCAAAAGTCAAAAGTCAAAAGTCAAAAATATTTTTGGCCTTCGTTTCCAGGCTGTGTCTGGAAATACTTTTGTCTTATTTAACAAGCGCCTTTCCGAGCAAGCACAACTTTGATAGTCTTGAGAATTAACGCGATGTCGTACAAAGGAGTCCAAATTGTTTGATAGCGTAGGTCTAGCAGAACGATGTCTTCAAAATCCTTGACCGAAGAACGACCGTTAACCTGCCATTCACCTGTCAAACCAGGCTTAACGTTTAATCTGCGCCAATGATGCTCGTTGTAATGAGCGACTTCATCAAAGGTGGGCGGTCTAGTACCAACCAAACTCATTTCACCTACCAACACGTTCCAAAATTGCGGCAGTTCGTCTAGACTTGTTTTGCGTAAAAAACGGCCTACTCTGGTGACGCGGGGGTCGTTTTCATTTTTAAAGATTAGCCCTTTAGCTTCATTCTTAATCTGCGATTTCAGGGCTTCGGCATTTGTGACCATCGAGCGAAACTTACGGAGCTTAAAAGCTTGACCCCGCAGCCCGCAGCGGTATTGGGTGTAAAATATAGGGCCGGGACTATCAAGTTTTATTGCGATCGCGATCGGCACAAAAACCACTGCCAGGATCAGTAAACCTACTGTACTGCCCACTATATCCAGTAAACGTTTAAAAATGGATCTAGCCGAAGGATGTACGTAGTAATGCACCGGAAAAGATACGGATGTAGATATTGCTGAAGGAATAACGCTCGGAGACAGTACTGGATGGCTCATCATAACGGGTTCCTAAATAAGACAACCGTAAAATCACTTAGATTCGATCCAAATCGTATAGTTACTTTTTCGGAAGCGACACGATCGGCAGCCCCAATTTGCTAAATCTTCATCGATTCCGCTCATATTGCCAGCTTTTGTAAAGTTATTGTGAAGTTTGTCCGTATAAATCAGGATTCTACTTAAAAGGGGAGGCACGTTCTTTGAGTACCTCTACGGATTGAGGAAGAGGGGGCTGGAAGAGTCAAAAGCCAAAAGTCAAAATTTCCCTCTACCCCTCTGCCCTCTCCCTGCAAAGGTTGGCAATTCGCTTGTAGAGTCAGCTAAACTACAGCCACATCCGATCGGTGGCAAGTAAGGTGAGTTAAGAAAGGGTTGTGAGGAGTGGAAGTCAGAATCAGTCGTTTGGAGTCCATTTTTGAGCAGATGGCAGAAACTGTAATCGCTACAAGCGAGACAGTTGACCGTCTGACTGAGCGGATAGATGCTCTATCGTATCAAGCGCAGGAACAAGCTAAACAAGTGGAACAGCAAGGTTATCAGATTTTAGCGCTGGGTAATGCGCTGCAAACTCTAGCGGAAAATCAAGAGCAGTCGCTAGAACAACTGGCGTATCTTACGGATGCTTTAGAGCGCTTGATGGCGAAGATGGGCGAAAGCAGGAGCTAGAACGGATTTATTTAAATTTGCTCTCAAAAACTTTGCAGAAACGCTTTAGGAGATCGGGGATGCGCTTTTCTCGGTATGCTGTCATCCTTCCGCATACTGTCGCGATCGGTTGTCTGGTTGTTAGTTGCGGTGAAAGTAAAGTTACTCAGTGCAATAAGCTCAGCAATATAATCAATCAGGCTGACGCAGTTACCAAAGATGCCAAGACAGGTAAACCGTCAGCATTGATTAAGGCAGCTGTTGAGCTTGACAAGGTGGCTCTTAGTCTCAAAGCAATCGAAGTTAAGGATGAGAAACTACAAGGTATGCGATCGAGCTTTGCGATCATGTATCGCGATATCGGCAAATCTTTCCGAAAAATAGCTGGTGCTATCCAAAGGCAAGATGCACAAGCCATAAAGTCAGGGCTTAAATTTTTGACCCAGGTGAGGAAAAAAGATAAAGCTTTAGTCGAAGAGATCAATAGTTATTGCGCTCATAAGTAATTTCAGGCAGCCTATCCTCACAAAAACTGCTTTGCACCCTCATGAAAGTAGGAACGGCGATCGCATAGGCTGCGCCGGGACTTCTACTTTGTTTAATCAACCTCACACCACTGTTTTTCCAGGGAATTATACTCAGCTTTGAGGA
>NZ_JACJUP010001119.1:0-2305 GCF_014748295.1 Planktothrix sp. FACHB-1355
TCTAAGCCAGTACGTTCGCGCCAGATATCTTGTGGCGGGATACCCAAACTTTCTAACGTTACGGCAATCTTGTCGGCTTCGGGACGATTGGACTGGTTGGGGGCATTGTCGAAACCCGATCTAGGGCCAGCACTGACAATTATTTTGGCAAAATTGTTCAAGTCTAGCTGCCTTTGATATTCTTGCACGGTTTGAAGGATGCGATCGCTTTGATCGTTGAGTTGAATTTGATTGGGAGCCAACAAACTCAGCTGAGTTGCCGAATGGCCCAACAAAACGATCGCCCCAACTTTTTGCGGACGCCGCAAAGCTGCTTGAAAGCCAATAATCGCATCATTTTGAACTCGATTGGCCAGCAAGTTAGCCATCAAGGGTAAACTGAAAATTGTCAAAATCAGAAAAGCTATCCAAATTTGGTTCATTCCCTTGGGGGTGATCGTTTTTTCTTTCTTTTTAATCTCTCCCGTTAATGCTAGAAACAATAACAAAATTGACAAGCCCAGCGGTTTTAGCGGAAAAGTGAGAATGCTGCCAAATGTTGTGACTGCTGGATCGTTCGGCGTTATAAACGACAAAATCAAGAAGAACAGCATTAGAACCAAACCAACCCAAGCCAAATAGTCTCTAGGTTTGGCATCTTTACCAGTTCCTTTTACCAGCGCCTGCCAAGTAATAGTACCGATCAACACCACAAGCATAATCTGCGTTAGCGTTGAAAACATGGCGGCATTTCCTCACAAGGCGGTAATTTCAGATGACAAGTTGCAGATTGCAGATTGACAATTTCAAATTGAAATCTGAAATCTCAACTCTGCAATTAGCTACTATCGATTTTTCAGCTTGCGCCGAATGGCATCAGTAACAGTCTGAATTACCTTAACACGGGCGTAGTACTTATCATTCGCTGCAATCAACGTCCAAGGAGCTGTGGGCGTGCTGGTACGCTGAATTGCCTGATTCACCGCTACTTCGTACAAAGGCCACTTTTCCCGATTGCGCCAATCTTCGCTAGTGAGTTTATATTGCTTAAAAGAGTCGTTCTCCCGTTCCTGAAACCGCTCTAGCTGTTGTTCCTGACTAATGTGGAGCCAAAACTTGACCAAGACATATCCATCGCTGCTGAGTTGGGCTTCAAATTCGTTGATTTCCTGGTAGGCGCGACGCCATTCGGTTTCTGTGGCAAAACCTTCGACTCGCTCTACCAATACTCGACCGTACCAGCTGCGATCGAAAATGCCAATTGTGCCGGCGGTGGGTAATCTTCGCCAAAATCGCCACAGATATTGGCGAGCTTTTTCTTCATCTGTGGGTGCGGCGAAGGCGTTAACCTTGTAGCTGCGGGGGTCGAGAACGTCGGTGAGTCGTTTGATTGCGCCACCTTTGCCGGCGGCATCCCAACCTTCAAACAAAATTAAAATGGGGATTTGCTGTTCGTAAATGCTTTGCTGTAGTTTGCGTAAGCGCACCTGTTCTCGCAGTAATTCTTTTTTGTACTCCGTCCGCGATAAGCTCTGATTTAGGTCTACTTGAGCCAGCAAATTCGGTTCGGATGGGTTGAGTTGCTCCTGGGGCGGGATAATTGGTGTAGGTGTTCGATAGTGGAGTCGATCGAGTGCTTCTGTAATGGTGGCGCTTAGTTGGGTAAGGACTTTGACTTTAGCCCACCGCTGACAGTCGCCTTCGACTAATGTCCAGGGAGATGGCCCAGTGCTGGTGTGAACGAGCATTTCTTCAGCTAGAGCGACGTACTTGTCGTAATTTTTCTCTTGTTGCCAGTCTTCGGGGCGCACCCGCCAGGATTGTAGGGAATCGGAAGCGTATTTTTTCAGTCGCTGCTTCAATTCCTTTTGGCTCAAATGAATCCAAAATTTGGCGATCGCTACGCCATCATCCACCAATTGTCGCTCAAACGCATTGATGTGCTGCATCACCATCGGCACTTCGCCTTCTTTTACCCGTTCAAACAAGCGGTCTTCCAAAACGTGGATGTACCAGCTGTGATAGAAAAATCCGATGCTGCCACGGGCGGGTAGCTTCTGCCAAAATCGCCACAAAAATGGGTATTTTTGCTCTTCTGGGCTGGGAGGCCAAATCGGGTGGACTGCAAACCCACGCGGGTCCATGTATCCCACCATTTTCTTAACTAAGGCACCTTTACCCGCCGCCGCCCAACCTTCTAGGACGACAATGACGGGCAATTTTTTCTCCCAGCAAGCTTGTTGGAGCGATCGCAAATTCTCCATCAAGGTTTCGATTTGCGATCGGTAAGTAGTTTTATCGAGGGAAAGGTCTAGATCGAGAGTAT
>NZ_JACJUP010000112.1:0-9981 GCF_014748295.1 Planktothrix sp. FACHB-1355
GCTTTGTCTGCTTTTAACTTTGCTTTGGGAGTAAGGCGATTGTTTTCAATGGGTAAGTCAATGCGTTTGAGGGGATAGGGTGCAACTGTTTCGTAATTTATATGTAAATCCATTAATTTTTTCCCCCAATTTACCCATTGCTGGAAGTTATCGTAAAATGGCAAACGTGGGAAGTCGCGTTTTAGGTTTAGTTCGTATTTTTGGCGATAGGCGGGATTGTGAAGTACCGCGTATGTATAGTGAAAGATATCTTCTTTGGTGATATTGGGATCTTTGTAATGAGTTTGAAATTGTTCTAATCCCCAGTCGGTGATGTTGTCGTGGCGGTTTTCTTCTTTGTCGTAGCGGTAGAGGGGAAGGCATTGCGTCCCGCAAGCAGCACCATTTAAGTGCAAATCAGGTATTCTATTATCAGCAAGGGTCATAAAAGGCTTTTGTGAACCCGGATCGGTAAAACAAATTACTAAGTTTTCTCGTTGAAAGTTTGAACCAAATAATTGAGTATGACTGGAAGTTAACCTGTCACTAAAAATAAAGTCAGCATAGTAATAGTTTTGCACAAAAGGGCGATAGGTAGCTTGAATAATATGTTTTTGGGCGAAAATTGCTTTTTTGTGAGTTTTTACTTTTGACTTCAAAGACTCACTCCATTTTATTATATCGCTCAGAATTAAATTTAAATCATTACTTGTATTATTCTTGATTATTAGATCTATTTTTTGATTATAATCTTGAATCATAAATACTATTTTTTGGGAAAGCAAATCGGAACTAAGATCGTATACCCATTCATCTCTATTAGTAGAAACCCCAAAAGAAAATAGCTTAAATACTGCTTTGTCATCATTTTGACTGTTAGCCCGTTTAGTATCTTTATTAGCTAATGAGAGTAAGCTGTAGAAATCATTGACGGCTAGATTTATCCAGTTGTTATTTTGATCGGGTATAATATGTTCAAAAGAAACCCGATCTAATTTAATTCCTGCTAAAAACTTCAGCTTATCCTCCGCTGTCTCAAATTCCGATCTGCGAGTGTAAAATATCTTACATGGTACGCTGTTACTATCCTTCTTCCTTACCATCAAACTTATAGCAACACCTGCTTGAATACCAAAAACATTATGTTTAGTTCCTGATATTTTAGGATTAGATCTTACATCCCCACCTAAATCAATGATATAAATTTCGCTAAATTCATCAGCGACTACTTTTCTAAATCCATCAGCTTCTTTTGAATGGATAAAAGATGAATTAGTAATAAAAGCTAAAATGCCGTTTTCATGCAACCTACCTGTTGCCCAACAAAAAAAGCGAGAATACATATCATAACGCTTTGTTTTTTGGGCAGTGCTATACCTAACGTAACTATTTTTAATCAAACTATCTATTGCCGGATACTTGCGATTTTTATTGTTGTCATTTTCATTAGCTTGATTTGCATTATAAGGTGGATTGCCAATTATCACAGAAATAGTCCTGTCATTTTGCCGTTTAATTCTTTCCGTGTTCTCCACATTCAGCGCAAACAAATCACCTTGCTTACCCGCAAAAGAAGTATGTTCAAGCGTATCCATAAAACAAATATTTTCAAACTCTTCATAGACACCCATCTTTTGCTTATAGGTAAATTCAATATTCAAATTAGCGATATAATAAGGCAAAATAGCTATTTCATTGCAGTGAATTTCATGCTTATACTTATAAGCCAGCTTGTCTTTAGGCAAATATTCGATTAACTCAGTAACAAACGTGCCCGTTCCGGTAGCCGGATCTAAGATTTCCACATCTTGATCGGCTAGCAATTTACCAAAATGCCGATGCACTAAATAATCGACACTTTCAATCATAAAGCGGACAATTTCATTAGGCGTATAGACAATTCCCAATCTATCAGCGGCTTTAGGATTATAAGCTTTATAGAAATTTTCGTAAACAGCTTTCAAAAATTTCTGCTTTTCCTGGTGATTGTAGATATTAGCAGCAGTTCTTCTAATCACTGCATAATAATGTTCGATCGTGCTAAGAGTATTCCTTCTCGCATTACCCGTAAAAAAGGTATCGATTATCGCTTGTAACTGACTGGCAATATTATTTTCGCGATGAAACTGAGATTCATTGAAAATATTAATAAAAATATCCTCAGTGAGGATATGCTGAATCATCATTTCTCGAAGATCCAGTAAAGTGATTTCTGGATTGATCGATTGTTTGCAGATTTGCCAAAATTTATCTCTAGCGGTTTGAAAATTAATATTAGTTGCGGATTGAAGATCGATCGTATCGCGCAGAGAATCCAAAATTCTAGACAAATCTTCCTTAAAACTTTCAATCGCTTGGCGAAAATCCTTAACTTCCGGGCGAACGTAGTTAATAAAAGCATTGATAGCGCGATCCAAAGCTTCCCCATCGCGCATAGAAACGCGCATTGTCTCCACGCCACTTTGAATCAAAACAGCAGTTTGGGAATCTTCAAATAAAATGTTGCTATCAGGATATCCCTTACTGAGTTTTTTCTCAATTTCCAGATCTAAATCATCATATTCATCTTTACTTTCCCAGTAACCCCAATCTAACCGCAAAGCATCTTTAATCGTGCCATCTGGATAGACTAACTTGCCGCTTCTGGTTTTATAATCCAATTCAGGGATAAGCAGAAATTCTCTATTTTTGCAATATTCATTTAATAAGTTTTGAAAAGCAACCCGAATCGAGGTTTCGTTGCGAGAACCGCCATACTGAATAATTTTTTCTACTTCTGCCTGATATTGGCTAACCAGAAATTTTGACATAGCTTAATAAAACAGGGCTTAGGTATGTTGTTGCGCTTTAGCGCTAAATCTAGGCTAGCGCTAAAGCGCAACAACGTACCTAGAAAATTGATTAAGTATTGTCACGCTTAGGTAAGTATTGTAAAATTTAATGGACTAAAACCTCATAAAAATGGCACAAGTTAAAGGTATCCTAAGAGAATTCAAACAATTATCATTACTGTATATGTACCCTAAAAGAGAATTTCAAAATGGTGTGTGATATTTGTGGTAGCGAAGGTGCGGGTATCCGCCGAATTACTAGAACCTATGGTAAAGGTGAAGATTTGTTGGTGATAGAGAATATCCCAGTAGTGCGTTGCCCTCATTGTGGTGAAAGTTACCTGACGGCAGAAACATTGCACGAAATTGAGCGCATTAAACTCAATCGTAAAAGCTTGGTGGTTGAGCGTCCAGTGGAAGTGGCTAACTTTGCCTAAATAGCGATCGCACTTTCCCAAAATACCCAAAATGCGATCGTCCTTCTCTCTTTCTCTTCTTCGGAGTCCTAGAGCGCCTCTGTGGTTAAATAAAAAAGATCGATCGCGCTAGTAAAGAAAATGCCAACAAACTTCTTTCTGATTTTGGTGATACTAAAACTGAAATTCAGAAAAGGAGTCTATTAAATGAGAACCTTTACCACTAAAGGAACTGGTACGAATCTAGAACGATTCACCACCGATGCAGGTATCGACTACCAGTTTAATACCGGACACGCCTACAGAGAACATCGAACTGGCCCAGATAGTAATCCCCAACGTGCTGGAACAATTGATATTGTAGAAGACAGCATCGTAGATGACATTCAGCAGTTGCTTGCTTCTGGTGTGACGCTACCGGAATTAAAATCTGCCAATAAACCGCTAGTTCAGATCGTAACCGTCAATAGTGTCAAAATTGTATATAGAGTTGGTACAGTAGGCGGAGTAGTTCGCATTTCAGATTATTGGGCATTGCCATGATTACAAGTGTAAAAGAAGTTTTAGATGCGATCGACCAAGAAAAGGGACACATAGAGCAGCTAAGTGGCGCATCCCAGGATGTTTTAATTACCATACTGCTTGATGCTTTAGCAGAGCAAATTTCTATCGAAAATGCTGGTTATCTGGCACTTCGGGAACTTTGTAATCGAGGTAGCGTACCAATTGAATTACTGCTTTTAGCTCATTCACTAGCGCAATGGGTTTCCTGTGCGACAATTGAAGAACTAGATGGTTATTTTTTAGAACGTGCTAGGGAATTAGCGCCTGACAATCTGCGAGTGCTTTACGCTGTGCTGGAAAAACAGCCTAATATTGAAGGCGATCGCAATCAAAGAGCTTTTGAGCAGAAAATTATAGGCCGCATTTTAAAATTATATCCCGCCGATCCAATTGCCACAGAAGCTAGCGCAATTCTGGTAAATAGCGATCGCAGTCTGCCACTAGATTTTATTAACCGTTTGCCGAATCCCTTAGAAGATGTTGATTTTACACAATTGATAGAGATAATAGGCTAAACTGTAATTATGCCATCCTTCCTAGCTAATCAAAGTGCGATCGCTCATCAAGCTTACGATGACTTGATGACGATGTTAATGCAACTGTATCCTAAACGTCTAGACGAAATCCTCCATCAGCATTTGGAATTCTCATTAGCAATAAATCTTTCTGAATGCTATTTGTTTGTAGTATTTATTGTGGTTTCGTACCTCAACCAAAACTCCGAATGTTTTACCTAACAACGACGCAAACGACTCAGCAACAAAACAATTTCATCAATTGCCGGACGCATCTTTTTCGCCGGTCGATCGTACTGATTTAGCATAATACTAAATATCACCGTTTCGTAACCGGGAACATCAACATATCCAGACAGGGTTGATACACCGCCCAATGTACCAGTTTTGGCTAGCACAATTCCTTGGGCAGCAGTATTTTTAAAGCGATTTTTGAGAGTGCCGCTAACTCCAGCAACTGGCAAAGAAGCGCGGTAAATTTCTGCTTGGGGTGACTGTGCCATTGCTTTGAGCAGTTGTACCAAAGCTAACGGACTAACTAAGTTGTGACGAGATAATCCAGAACCATCTTCGATAACATAACTTTCCGGTTCTACACCCAAATCTGTTAAAGTTTTTTTTAGTACTTCTAATCCCATTTCAGCAGTATTTTGATTGCGAATATCGGATTTTTTGATAGCGCCGATCGTTCGCAGCAAAACCTCGGCATACAAATTATTACTCGGTTGATTGGTATCTATTAAAAGTTGCGATAGTGGGGGAGATTCAACTGCTGCTAATTCCGGTTCATCTGCACTTTTCTGACTCGGTGCAAGCATTGTCTGGGCGATACTAATTCCCTCTGATTCTAAAGCGGTTTGAAAATGCCGCAAAAAGTTTTCTGCCGGATCTCGTACAGCTACACCAACAGGTTCCGGTTCGGAATTAGCTGCCAATTCGCCCCAGATTTGCAAAACAGGTTTACCCAGGACGCCTGTTACTGCAACGGTACTTTCCGAACCATTTTTAGCTGTTACTGAGAAATTTTCCACTTGCCATTGGGAAGCGCTTAAGGGATCGTTCCAGGTAAATTTAAGAGGTTGCCCCAATTTTTGCGGTAATAAGGTCATCTCGATCGCATTTTGATTTAAAATTAAACTATTGACAGGTGCGCCATAATCTGATGCGACATCTTCCCATTGCCAGTTAACATTAACGATCGGCCCCTGAAAATAATCATCATGCACAATTAACTGCTGCACTTGACTAATTCCCTGACGTTTGAGTTGTTGAGCCAAATCTTTTAACTGTGCATCTGTTAAACTGGGATCGCCACGTCCGACAACGCGCAAAACGCCATTGCTGCCATAAACTGATGTGCGAATGCGAAACTGGGAACCTAACTGGTTTAAAGCAACTGCGGTTGTAAATAGTTTGACGTTGGAAGCGGGTGTAAAGTATTGTTGTGCGTCGCGACTGTAGAGAATTTGGGATGAGGATAATGTTTGAATTAGCATACCCCAACGATAGCGGCGGTATTCGGGACGGTTGGCGATCGCATCAATAGCTTGACCTAACTGTGCTGGGCAAATATTTCTAGCATAACTTTGTTGTTTGACTGCTTGCTTTGACGCGAATGCTTCTCGACTGGAAAGTGTCGGTGACTGCGCCTTTGCACTCAATTGTCTTACCCACACCTGGCAACTCAGAACAAGCACCCCTAAAGCGATCGATCTGCCAATGACTGCAAAACTTTTAAAATTCATAAGCATTTTCAGCTACTGGGTGTTCCCCGCTTCAGTTTATCTTTGAGAAACAGAACTTACGCAGCGAATCTCAGTTTAGGGTCAATTCATGAATTGACCCGACATTGAGATGCTTTGTGTAAGTCCTCAGAAAAAAGCATACTAGATAAAATTCTCTCTTATGAGGGAGGTTCCCGGAACTCCTGGGTTACTAATATATACTGATAGGCAAAACCGATAATAAAATTCCCGTGATTTTACTTTTGCTATGAAAACGCGCAATCGAGAAAGTGACCCACGCCCAGTAACCGCAGAACCCCAGCGTCGCGGTAGCATTTTAAACAGCTTTTTGGCTGGTGTGGCGACTGTGCTGGCGCTTTTGGCGCTGGGTGCGGGCGGCTTTTTGCTTTATCGATCGATGCAAGAGGGGCGGGTGAGTAACCCTTTTAATCCACAAACTAACACAGGCACGACTGCAATTACTCCATCCGCTGAAACGGCGGCTTCCCCATCTCCGTCTGCTAGCGTCGAAGTACCAAAAAATCCTTATGTGCAGCTTGCTTTAGAAAATAAAGCGCAAGTAGAGTTACTCTCAGTGACGCGAGTTCCGGGAAAGCCTGACGAAGTAAATGTGCAGCTGCGCGTTCATCGGCTGGCAAAGGGCTTTGTAGGCAGTGAAACTATTAATGTTGGCGCTACAAGTGCCCGCAATCCTATCACTGGTGAAACTTACCAAGCAGTCGATTCTGTGAAGCGATCGTCCGGGCCTATTTTTCTGTTTAATATGTCCAAAGAACAACCTGTTGATGGCTATGTCGCCTTAAAAGTGCCACAAGGTATCAACACAATTGATATTTTAGTCAAAAACACAGGTGCATTTAGAAATGTGCTGATTTCCGATATTAATTCAATCACTGGTGAGTCAAGATTGCCAGCACCGCAAATAACTGCCACTCCAAACGCGACTGTAACTGACAAGATCGACAATTCCTCAGTCAGTTCATCTCCTCAAACACCAGCACCGCAAATAACTATCGTTCCCAGTACAACTGCAAGCAATGGTATTAACAATTCATCAGTTAATCCATCTCCTAAAACGCCTGCACCGCAAGTCGCAGCTACAGTTCCCAGCACTGCTGCTCTTACTCTTCCAGTGACTGTAGAATTTCAATCTGGGGCGTTTCAACAATTAGCATTCGGTACAAAGGCGCAAGTAGAATTGCTTTCGGCTAAGCGAATTGCCGATCCGCAAACTGGTAATCGGGATGTGGTAAATGTGCAGATGCGAATTCGCCGTCTCGCAGATAAAGTAGCGGCAAATAATCTCATACCTGTGGGCGAAACAACTGCCCGCAATACTGTTACCAGCGAAACTTATAAAGCGGTTAATCCCCGCCAAAATGCAACTGGCACTATCTCTTTATCTGAAATTCGCCCAGGTGCGTCGGTAGATGCTTATGTCTGGTTAAAAGTGCCACCGAATGCGAACACTCTGGATATCTTTATTCCAGAGACTGGCGCAATTAAGAATGTGCCGATTTCTAATTAGAGCGTTTTTGGCAGATCGCTTGGGAGTAGTATGGGTGCGATCGGTCAAAATAGCGATTGATTGAACTCATATCTTTTTTTAGGGTGCGCTAACGCCGTTTAACGCACCCTATCTGCTTATTGTGCGTTACAGCTGTATCTAACGCACCTGATAAAATTAAATCTAAAAAAATTCTGTAGTTAAAGCTACACTTTTTCATAATTAAGGTGTATTCTAGACTAAGTACAAATTCTTAGCAGACCTAACAGACTGGATTTTGCTAAAGCTTTAAGCTTGACACCAGAACTGTGGGAGTTTTTTTGGCTCATGAGTACATCTCTGAGTCGCAGGTTTTTTATTGGCAATTTTTTGGAAAACAGTTGTCTACTTGTTCAACAAATTTATGAGAGGTTATTTACCCAGAGGAGCAATTGGCTCTAGTTACCTGCCAAAACTCGATCGCAGAAAAAATAGATCTCGGTTCAGAAATCGCAGTAGTTCAGCCTTTGGGGTAGGACTTCCTTGGCAACAGATTCTGTTTTCCTATATGGGCGGTTTTTTTGGTATTGCAGCATTGGCTTACTTATCTGTAGCCACTCATTACCCTTTAATTATGGCTCCTTTAGGTGCTACCAGCGTACTCGCTTTTGCAGTACCCGATAGTCCTTTAGCGCAACCGCGCAATATTATCGGCGGCAATTGTTTAGCTGCCTTAGTCAGCTTAGTTTGTTTGCATCTTTTGGGAACGGAACCTTGGGTAATGGCAGTTGCAGTAGGTACTGCGATTGGTTTGATGCAATTGACTGGAACTGTGCATCCGCCTGCGGGGGCTGTTGCTTTAGTTGCAATTATGACTCATGCGGAGTGGGAATTTCTGTTTACGCCTGTACTTGCGGGTTCGATCGTTTTGGTGCTTTGCAGTGTGTTTTTCAATAATCTTGTGGCAGGGAAAACTTATCCCAAACAATGGTTTTAATTGCGCGGCTGCTATATGAGGATGCGTTCGACTCCTGCATAGACGTTAAAGCGTTCGCCGCGCAAAAAGCCGATTAAAGTTATCCCGAATTCTTCTGCTAGCGCTACGGCTAAGCTGCTGGGTGCGGAAACTGCACAGACAATTGGCACTCCAGCGGCAAGGCATTTTTGCAAGATTTCAAAGCTCGATCGCCCGCTGACCGTGACAATGTTATTCTGTAATGGCAGATAGTCACCGAGTAAAGCCGTTCCTATTAGTTTGTCGAGTGCGTTGTGACGCCCGACATCTTCGCGCACAGTCAATAATTCGCCTTCGATGTTGAATAATCCGGCGGCGTGCAATCCACCTGTAGCGGCAAAGATTCCTTGGGAGGCGCGAAGTTTTTCGGGGAGGCTGTAAAGGATTTCTGGTGTTACTTTTTGTTTGGTTGTGATGGTGGAGAAATTGCGCGATCGCAATCCTTCTAAACTAGCTTTTCCGCAAACTCCACAGGCGCTTGTCGTATAAAAATGTCGCTCTAAACTTGTCAAATTCGGCAATTCGTCGGCGGCAAGTTCCACGTTGACAATATTATAGCGATTTTCGATATCTATTTGGCGATCGACACAATGAGTAATGCGACGAATATCTTCGCGTTTGTGAATAACTCCCTCGCTGTAGAGAAAACCAGTAGCTAATTCAAAATCATTACCTGGGGTTCGCATCGTGACAGCTACAGTCCGGCGAACTCCATTAGCAACCAAACGAATTTCTAACGGTTCTTCTGTGGCAAGATAATCTGAATGAGAACGGATTTTGCCCTTTTCCACTACCCAGACTTTGGCTTTGATTTTGCTGCTAGGAGTTGTCCCCATCAACCGCTTCCTTCATAATTAGAGAAAAATTTCTCTAATTCACGACGACAGTCTTGGATAGCATCATCTGAAAAGGAGTAACTATTCATGCCTGAGACTCAGATATTTGGTTAATTTTCTCCCGCAGTCTAGCAAAAACAACTTCACCATCGGTTAGTTGTCCCTTAGCGATTTGTTCAGTTCCGCTAGCGATTTTATGACGGAGTTCTTCAATCTGCTTTTCACCCAATTGGCGATGATGTTCTTCTAACAGTCGTAGTGCTTCACCTATCACCTCATCGGCAGACGAGTAATTCCCTGTCTGAAGTTGCGATTGAATAAACTTTTCCTGTTGTGTAGTGAGCGATATATTCATAACACTCAAAGGTACTGATTTGCGATCGCAGATTGCTTTATTGGAAAATAATCTGCATTTTTTATAGATTATACACCTTTATTTCAAGTTTCTACTGAAAATTGCTCTGGATCGATTCCCCAATTTACCCAGCGAATTGCCTCGCGGGCCGATCGCATTTCTGGCGGTACGCGCAAGGCGTGTATGAATCCGGTGCTGGGACAAGTCATTTTTAATAAAAAAATCGGCTCAATATCAAC
>NZ_JACJUP010001120.1:0-2236 GCF_014748295.1 Planktothrix sp. FACHB-1355
ATGCCGACATAGACACGATCGGCAGATTGCCCAAAATTTAGCGAACTTATTTAAAATAAAGACAACGTTGAATTCAAAAATTGGTGAAACCAGCGTAAATCTATACCTTTATAACTCGATAAGGATCGAGCCATTTAATGTCCGATCATATCAAAAGCATAGAATCAGCATACCCAACTGTTTTGACAGACGGCAGCGCGGCCAACTCAATTGGAAACAGGCAAGATACCAGCAGCGCACTGGCTTTGAACATAGCTGAAGCAGCCTCAGACCGCAAGGGAGGTGATATTGTAGTACTCCGAGTGTCAGAGGTTTCTTATCTGGCCGATTATTTTATAATTGTCACTGGCTTTTCCAGGGTACAGGTGCGAGCTATTTCTCAAAGCATACAAGAAAAAGTAGAACAAGAACTGCAACGTCGTCCCCGCCGCATAGAGGGACTAGCAGAGGGAACCTGGGTAGTTCTGGACTACGGTGATGCGATCGCCCACATCTTGATGCCTCGCGAACGCGAGTTCTATAATCTGGAAGCGTTTTGGGGGCACGCAGAACGAATAGAACTGCCGCAAATCGAAACCAGTTGAGGTGAATGATGGAGTCTTCTGTTTCTATATGCCCAGTTCCATCCGAACAGCTACCCATCAACGAGTACCAAGAACTGAGAGAGTCTTGGTTCTTTAGTTGGGCAACTCTAGATTGGGTCAGCTACGTTAGAAAGATGGCTTGGGTGTGGGGTTGGAGTTGGTTGCTCACCGGGCCGGTGGCATCTGCCAGTTTTGCCCCTCAGAAGGCTCCAGGCCAGTTTATCTTATGTGGTGCGGCTCTATCCAGTTTTTTTATTGGTTTAGTTCTGCTACAACTATACTTGGGCTGGATGTACGTGCGCGATCGCTTGGCTTGTGTCAATGTGATATACGAAGAGTCTGGTTGGTACGACGGGCAATGCTGGACTAAACCTCCAGAAGTGTTTACCCGCGATCAACTGATTGCAACTTACGAAGTTCAACCGATTCTTCAACGCCTCCAACGTACCTTTGCAATCCTAGTTTTATCTTTTGGCATCGGCAGCCTCATTTGGATTATTCTGTGAGCGCTCAGCCGTGTAATGATTTTAGACAGAGAATAAATCTTCCGATCTAAAATCTAAAATTCCATCAATCCGTACCCCTTCAGTGATACATTCTTACCCATGACAAGGGGAAAAAGAACTCAATCCGCAGAATTAGAAGTAACGCTACTGCGAGAAGGCATTCCTGAATCAATCCATCGCGTCCAAGCGGTTGTTTGTGACGATCGCGGACGCATATTATCGGTAGCAGGGAACGCCGAAACCGCAACTTTTGCTCGTTCCGCGCTCAAACCTTTCCAAGCGCTAGCCGTCACCACTACCGGCACTCTGGAACGCTTCGGTTTGACAGATAGAGACTTGGCGATTATCTGTAGTTCCCACAAAGGCAAAATCGAGCAGGTACGTCAGGTTTTTAACGTTCTCTGGCGTTGCGATATCGACCCGTCGGCACTTCAATGTCCGATCCCGGAAGGTAAGCAAAGTCCGCTGGAATATAATTGCTCCGGCAAACACGCGGGAATGCTAGCCGTTTGCCAGCAACGTAATTGGCCTCTCAATACTTATTTACAGCGCAACCACCCGGTTCAGCAGCTAATCTTGAGCAAAGTGGCCGAACTCCTGCGAATGCCAGGAGAAGAGTTTATCAGCGCTCATGATGATTGTGGCGCTCCTACCTATTTCATGCAACTGGGACAAATGGGGACTTTGTATGCCCAGCTCTCCTCCGGTACAAATTTAGATATGGAGCGCATTGTCCGCGCCATGACACATCACCCAAATATGGTAGCTGGGGAAGGGGAATTCGATACGGAATTGATGCGCCAGACCCAAGGAGAATTGGTGAGTAAGGGTGGGGCAGAAGGAGTTCAGTGCATTGGTAGGGTAGGCGAAGGCATGGGGCTGGCAATAAAGGCGATCGACGGTACCAAGCGTGCCAAACACGCCGTTGCGATTCACCTGCTCAGACAAATGGGCTGGATTACTCCCAGCGTAGCGGAATCTATGTCTGAAACCTTCATCAGCTTGGGCAAGTACAAACGTCTGGAGGTGGTGGGGGAATTATCCTTGCTCTAGCTAGCTTTTTGCAAATATCCAAATTTTTTGGAAATGCCACTTGCAACTTTTTTGTGTTATTGTTATAGTTGTAAAGGCGACGCGGGATAGAGC
>NZ_JACJUP010001121.1:0-2300 GCF_014748295.1 Planktothrix sp. FACHB-1355
CTTTCTGTTCGAGAATCTTTTCAACCGCAATGTAAAGATCTCCTGTTCTGTCTCTGAGTCGTTTGAGATATTCCGTTGGGTCGTACAGTCCATCAATGTGATCGATTCGCAAGCCGGTGAATTTTCCGTCTTCGACTAGATGGAAGATCAAAGCGTGGTTGCGACGAAAAGCTTTGATTTCTTCTACTTTGACTGAAATCAGTTCGTTAACGGTAAAAAACCTTCTGTAGTTAATTTCTTCCGCACCCACTTTCCAGAAAGACAGGCGGTAGAATTGCTCTGACAGCAAAGTATCTAGCTGGTTAAAGCTTTCTGGATTTCCCTTTTCCCCATTGAAGAATTCGATGTTGCGATCGACAAAATCTTTAATCGCCGGATTCTCTGTATAAAGTTCCCACAAAAGTCCTTTAACAAACGCTATCTGGTCATATCTTTCCTTACCTTTGACTTCCGAAGGAATGTTTTTAATCAGATAAAGAATCGCCAGCACCTTGATAAAATCAGGATGCTGTCTGCCGCCCAATTCCCTTGCTAATTGTCCTAAACTATGCGTAATAAACTTGACATAAGATTCTATCCTGACGGGCAATTTTGTGTTGTAGTAATTAACACTTAAACCCGTTTCATCGTATTTAAGTTGAATTTCCCCATTCTCCAAAGCTTCTCCATAAAAACTTCCCATTAACGGGGCAAGCACTCGTCCTTTGATATCTTCATAAGGGTGATCCCAGTTAATATCGAAGTAGTCAAAATACTCTGAATCGGGGCCATTTTCCAGCACATCCATCAGCAGCGAATTTTCGCTATCGTAAGCCATATGGTTGGGCACAATATCCTGCACCCATCCCATATTTTTGGCTTGCAATTCGCTGACTAGCGCTTCAAAATCTTCTCGCGTTCCCAGTTCTGGGTTGATTTGATTCGAGTCTACAACGTCATAGCCGTGCGAACTGCCTTTTCTGGCTTTAAATATTGGCGAAGCGTAAATATCGGTAATTCCTAATTCCGCCAGATAATCAACAATTTGCTTGGCATCCTCAAAGTTAAATCCGGCATGAAATTGAAATCGGTAAGTTGCTGTAGGAATCCGCATGATAAATACTCCTCAATAATTTTCTTAGTAGGGTGGGCATTGCCCACCCCACAATCATTTAACTTCGTACACCACAAAACTTTGAGGTTTCATGGTAACTTGTTTACCCGCCTCCAAATTGTCAGGCAATGAAGTACCAGAACCCATCCACTTGCGCTCGGAAGAATCCAAAATTTTCTGCCAGTTACCTACAGGCGGTGCAGCAGTAAAAGTGACATCTTCAAGATTGAAATTTAGGATGGCAAATATCTGGCTATCATCATTCCAGCGACGTAAAAATAAAATTTTGTCATCTTCGATGCCAGATACCTCCAAACATTTCTTATCGAGTTTTTTGAGGGCGGGAATTGTTTGGCGCATCTGAATTAGTTGGCGATGCAGTTCCCACAAAGCTTGGTGTTTTCCTTCTGTTCGCAGTTCCCAGTTAAGTTTGCACTTGTTGAATGTGTCAGGACTTTGAGGGTCTTGCATTTCGCCTCGTCCTGTAAATGCTTTAAATTCTTCTGCTTTGCTTTTGCGGATAATTTCAATCAACGGCTCATCGGAATGACTGATAAAATAGAAAAACGGTGCTGATTCCCCGTACTCTTCCCCCATAAACAGGAAGGGCACAAACGCAGAGAGGAAAACTGCACCTGCTGCTAATTTCAAACCTTCAAAAGCAACAAGCTGCGACAATCTTTCTGCCAAGACGCGATTGCCTATTTGGTCGTGCGTTTGGGAAAAAACGACAAATTTATATCCCGGTTCTTCTACAGAAGAACTACCGTGACGGCGTTTTCTGTGGGGTGCGTATTGCCCGGAATAGACAAAGCCTTCGCGGTAAGATTTTTCTATGTGCGCTAACTTGCCGAAATCTTGGTAATATCTGTCATTTTCACCCGTTAGCAGGGTGTGCAGCGAGTGATGAAAATCGTCGTTCCATTGTGCGTCTATACCATAACCGCCTATCTCTCTTGACCGAATGGTGCGGACATCGTTTAAATCGCTTTCGGCGATGAGATAAAGTTTGCGACCTATTTTTTGGGAAATCTCGGCAACGGCGTCGGAGAGTTCCCGCAAAAACGGTCTGGCACCAAACTCTAGAATAGCTTGGATCGCATCCAATCGCAGACCATCTATATGATAATTTTCAAACCAATACAGGGCATTTTCAATAAAGTAGTTCCGCACGCCATCGCTGTATTGACCGTCAAAGTTCATGGCG
>NZ_JACJUP010001122.1:0-2257 GCF_014748295.1 Planktothrix sp. FACHB-1355
TCAATCTCTGTTGGTTTTCCTTCCGATAAAAAGCTTAAAACTTCTTGCAAAACAATAGGAGTATCGTCAGGCGATCGCCAATCTTGCTGATGAAATGGTTGTAGGTAAGAATATAAATCGTAACTGGGCATCCAATTAACAGAACAACCTACCCGAATTGGCAGAATAGCTGGTTTGTTGTCGGGACGATAATTGCGTAATTCTCTAGCTCGACGTACTTTTTCTGCAATCAACTCGCTCGTTGCAGATTTCTCGGATAGGAGCAGCAATAAATAATCGCTTCGCCTTAATTCTTCTTCTAAATGTAACAGTAGCCAACAATCACCCTGCTTTAAATTATAGCGAGAATGTCTGCCTGTTTCTTCTAGCAAGCTAAGCGTCTCTCCAGCCAGAAATATTTCGTGTCCAGCCGCTTTTAATTCCCCATAAATCTGCATAGCGAGGCTAAGTTCCGGTTCTTGTTCGCAGTGCGAAAGCAAAACTCTGATATTCGCCGTCGTGCGAATTTGGTAAAGTGGTATCGCATCATTAATTCCCTTTAACTTTCTCGGCCCCCAGTAAATGGCCGCCATCTGGATATAATTTTTGACGACATCGTAAACAGTTTGCGATATACAAATACCCCCCGGTTCCGCCTCGTTTTGTAGCCGAGCTGCAATATTAACTCCATTTCCCAAAACATCTGCTTCCCGGAAAAATACATCTCCCAAATGAATGCCAATGCGATGGTTCAATACATCAATTGGATGCAAATTGCAAGCAGCTTTCTGAAGTTCTTTCTGAATTTCTACAGCGCAGGTAACGGCTTGGACGGCGCTGGCAAAGTACATCAGCATTCCATCACCCAAGGTTTTCATCACCTGGCCTTCGTATTCTCGGCACAGCTGTCTCATCAGCCGGAAGTCCCGGTCGATTAAATTGAGGGTATGCTCTTCGTCGAGTACCATCCGCGCACTAAAGTTCACCACATCTGTGAAGACGATGGTGGCTAGAATGCGCTGTCCTGCAAAATTGGGCGGCAGAGCTGAGGAAAGCATAATTCGCCTTCTGGGAAGCTGACGGTTTGATGAGAGTGTATTGCACTAGATTAACCCAGGTTTTAGCTGATTTTTGTGCCACGCTCAACCGATATGTTCCCAGAATACAACTTTAAGCAGATTTCGTAACCGATATGAGGGTTTGCTCGCTGCATTCAAATCTGGCGTAGCGGCGGAAAGCAATGCTCTGGATTTAATCCTGTAAATTATCGTTAAAAGTAGGAAATGGAGCGTTTATATCTGCCCATAATTGACTTGTCATTTATTATCCCCAATTGTAATTTCCTAAGATTTATATATAGTTATTTAAAAACACCTCCATTTTTGTTAATATGAATAAGTAAAAATGTCAATTTGAGGCTGCATCTGCTGGTGCGATCGATCGAGAAGAATTAATTATCGGTATCCCGATCTCAACTGTTGTACCCAAGTCTACACCACCACTGTGTAAAGTAATAGTACCCCCCATCAGTTCCATTAATTTACGCGAGATAGCAAGTCCAAGTCCCGTTCCCCCATACTTGCGAGTTCTCGTACCATCAGCCATTACAAAAGGCCGAAACAGTTTTTTCTGCTCGTCTAGTGGAATGCCTATTCCCGTATCTTTAACGCTGACAACAACTGAAGAACTGTTATTGTTACCGTCTTTACCTGGGGTTGCTTCCTGGCGCATAGTAATAGTAATGCTGCCTGCTTCGGTAAACTTAATAGCGTTACCGATCACATTTAAGAAAACTTGTTTCAACTTGGCTGGATCTGCTTGAATTGCGATCGAATCGGCAGGCTCAGACCAAAGCAACTGTAGTTTTTTTTGTTGAATGTGAACTTTTTGTAAATCGATCGCTTCTTTGACGATCGATCGCAAATCTACCGACTCCATCACCACCGAGAGCGTACCCGCTTCTATCTTTGACAAATCTAATATGTCATTGATAATATTGAGCAGGTGAATAGCCGCATCATCTGCCCGCTGCAAAAACTCCAATTCTTCTTCCCGATCGTCGCAGTAACCATCTCTTACCAAACGAATACAGCCAATAATACCATTTAATGGTGTTCTCAGTTCGTGGGAAGTATTAGCTAAAAACTCGCTTTTTAATTGGTTAGCTGCTTGCGCTTCTTTCCAGGCCGTTTCCAGCTCCTCTGCCCAGGCTGTCAGTCGTTCCACCATACTATCAAGAGCTTCCACTAATTGATTAAACTCCTTGATTTTGAAGTCG
>NZ_JACJUP010001123.1:0-2292 GCF_014748295.1 Planktothrix sp. FACHB-1355
AGCCCCTAACCCCTAATCCCTAACCCCGATTAACCTGTTGCAACAAGCTACAAGCATCTTCCATTTCGACTTGGGGAAATTCTACATAAAAGCGACTGACGCAGAAGAACTGTTGGGGCGTTTCCAGTACAATAACGCGATCGCAAATTCGGCGTAAAAATTTCATCGATCCCAGAGGTGCTACAGGGGTACCGATCCAAACCTGTGCTGCTTTTTGAAGTTGCAGAGCCGAAATCGCCACAGATATTGTCATCCCGGTAGCAATGCCATCATCGATCAAGATGGCGATCGCACCTTCTGGCGTAATTTTAGGACGATAAGCGGCGAAGCAATCGAATTGAGCGATCGCTTTTTCTTGAGCTTGAAGGAGCGCTTGTTGTAATTGCGGATGATCTTTAGGTAAAGGCAATCGATTTGACCACACCACCTGCCCATCTACAGTTACAGCACCAATCGCTAGTTCTGGGTCTTCTGGCTGAACAATCTTTTTAGCCACGATAATATCTAAAGGGCAACCCAGCTTCTGAGCTACAGGTGCAGCAACTGGCAAACCGCCGCGAGGTAGAGCGTAGACAATGGGGGAAGCCGAAACTCCTCGCTCCCGAACCTGGTCAATCTGAGCATTAATGGCTTGGGCTAGCTGCTCACCGGCACTGTTGCGATCTTGAAATCCCACATTAGGTGACAAGGCTTCCTCCAGCAAATTACAGCTTAATTGCCAGTTTATTGGCTCCAGTTTAGTGCTTTTGCTAGCTGAGTTGCCAGGATCATCGGATCGAAAGGTTTAGTCAATACAGCCTTTACGCCCAACTGTGCAAATCTGCGCTGTTCTGCCGCCTGAACCTTAGCTGTCAATAAGACCACAGGGATGTGTTGGGTGGCTTTATTTGCCTGTAGCTTTTGAAAAATAGTGGGGCCATCCATATCCGGCATCATCACATCCAAGAGAATGGCGTCAAGCGCTTGCTCTGAGGCGATCGCTAAACCTTCGTTACCGGAAGCAGCTGTTAGCACTTCCCAACCTCCCATAGTTTCCAAGGAAACTTGAGCTATTTCTCGGATATCGTCTTCATCATCAATTATTAAAATGCGCTTGGCTACCATGCTGATTTGAGATTTTAGATTTTAGATTTTATCTTGAGGAAGAATCGGATTGAGGTTATCTGCTACTAGAAGATTACTTCGGCGCGTAGCTTCCTTCCCGCCGGTTACGCACGGGGTTTTATACACCATTTTTCGGTAAGTCATAGCAGGTGATGCGATCGCCTTCCATTGCCTTAGCGAGATCTAGTGCTTTACCAGCATTATGATATAAAGATTGTAAGTCACTACCATCATCGGGATATTGAGCCACACCAACGCTAAAATGGATTTGCAACTTCCTTGCTTCTGGGCGATCCAACTCCGATTGCTGGAAACAAGCTATTAAGTCGCTCAAGCGTTTTGCGGCAGATTCTTTGTTAAGAGCGTACATACCGATCGCAAACTTTCCATCAGCCCAACGACCTACCACATCTTCACTGCGGAAACTTTCCAGCAGCAATTTGCCAAATCGCTGCAACATCATGTCGCCAGCAGCATGACCGTACTGTTCGTTAAATTCCTGAAAATAGTCGAAATTTAAAATGGCAAAGGATAAGGTTTGTCCATAACGTTTACACATCCCTAAAAACCGCTGCACATCCTGCATTAACTTGCGTCGATTGAGTACTCCAGTCAAAATATCCGTTTCAGAAATACTCCGCAGCACCCTAACTCGGTGTATGCGATTGAAAATACGGGCGATCAGTTCCGATCCTATAATTGGCTTGTATAGGTAGTCATCAGCGCCAACGCCAAAAACCCGCTTGATAGTTTCGGCATCAGTGTGGCTAGAAAGAAAAAGCACCGGTAGATAGTTCCACTTCGGATCGTTACGTATGACTTTACAGATTTCAATCCCATTCACATGAGGCATATCTATATCTAAAATCAACAAATCCGGTGCAGTCGCTTCTAGGACTTCCCACAAACGTCGCGAGTCGTCTAGGGAAATCGGCTTGATGCCCCAAGGCTGCAATATAGTTTCTAAAGTGGACAGTATTTGGGGATCGTCATCTACTGCCATCACCTTAAATTCATTACTGCGTTCTTTTTGTAGCACTTGACTAACTGCTTCCATCACACCGGCTGGTTCGATCGGCTTTCGCAAAAAAGCGCACCCACCCATACGAGCAACTTCTACACGATCGCTGAAAGTATCGTGAGATGTCAAGATAATGACTGGTACAGGTGGATTTTGCGCCGATAGGT
>NZ_JACJUP010001124.1:0-2252 GCF_014748295.1 Planktothrix sp. FACHB-1355
CCTCCTAACTTTGAATCGGCGAAAGAAGCAATTCGCTGGGTGAATTGGGGAATTACACCAGAGAAATTTTCAGTGGAAACCTGAAATGTCGAAAAGCAAAATAACCGAACTGACACCAGAGCAAGAGGCGCTAATTCCAGTTTATGTGGAAAAGTGGCGAAAAATAGCTATTTACACGGAACCAATTGACCGCGAAAAAGCCGCAGAAGCAATAGATGCAGCATACGCGGCAATTGGTTTGTATAAACCTCGTTTGATGTTTTACGATAGTCCTTACGAAGGTTTTGGTAAGTTAGACTCTAGGCTGCAAAATCTCTCGAAAAAAGGAGTAAAAACTCTACTGCACAAACAGTATATGGAGGAAATGTCGAGACGCAGCCCTTTGATTAGGCAATTGTGGATCGTTTTAAAAGGACAGATAGAGAAGCAAGTAGGAAGAGAATTATATAGGCTACTTGAGAGAGAGTTAAGATATGAAGTAAGTAAAAATTTGTTTCAAATAGAGCGGCAACTCTACAATCAAATGGAAAGCCAATTGTACAGTAGAGAGTATTTATATACGAGCGAACAGATAAACCGCTCGGAAATGAATATCAGTACAGAACGTACTCCGCTAGAAGAGGTATTGAAACTCTCTATCACACCAGAAACATTGGCTGGTTCTATCTGTTTTTATGACTTTTGTATCTCTGTCTTGAATTGCACTTGCGATCGCGCTAAATGGGAAGCGCTCCAGTTGATAGTTAAAGATTGTGGGTGGTTTACACCCTTTAAAAATATAGCAATTTTGTGCGATCGACCCATCAAACTATCTTTAGATGATCGAAATCTTCTTCATGCAGAAGGAGAACCAGCCATCGAGTATGCTGATGGATACAACTTATACTCTTATCGCGGCGTAACCTTACCTGAAAAATACGGAAAATTGTACCCGCATCAGTGGCAAACTGAATGGCTTTTAGAGGAGGAAGAAAACGAGATTCGTCGAGCGCTGATACAGGGTATTGGCTACGCACGAATATGCGAAAGATGGCCTGCTACGGAAATAGATAATTGGCTGGAATACACCATCTTAAATGTGAAGATAAATTACCAAAAAATTGACCTTTTAAGAAAAACCTCTCCTAGCACTGGAAAAATTGAATTTTTAGAGTTGCCTCACGACTTTAAATCAGCGAGGGAAGCTGTTGCTTCTATTTCCATCCTAAATTTCCTTTGTGAGCAAAAGCAAGAAGGAGCATTTCGTCAGCTATTAAGCCATTGGCGCTGGTGGGATTTTGAAAAGACCGATATTGTCTGGGAACGACCCATAAAAGTATCCTTCGATAATCAAAATCGCCTCCACGCAGAAGGAGAAGCAGCAATTGAGTTTGCGGATGGATATAGTTTGTACTTTTATCGCGGTGTAATGTTACCTGAAAAATATGGGAAACTGCACCCGCATCAGTGGCAAGCCCAATGGCTGTTACAAGAAGGAAACGTTGAAGTCAGACGAGTGTTAATGCCAGGAATTGGTTATGCAAAAATGTGTCAAGAGTTGCGAGTTAATGAAATAGATTCTTGGCAGGAATACACTCTATTGAAATTACATCATTATTTTGAATACGATGGTATTTTTTTATTAAAAATGACCTGTCCGAGTACAGGACAAATTTACGCTTTGCGAGTACCGCCGAAGATGCGATCGGCTAGAGAGGCGATCCGATGGGTAAATTGGGGAATCGACCCAGAGGAATTTGCAGTACAAACATAAGTATAATAGGGTGCGTTACCCTCTGAAGTAAGCTAAAATTGCCTCGGATTGGGATAGCAAAGGGTAAGCAAAATGGCAAAAATTGAACTCGATATCGACGAAGCAACTCTGGCGCGTGTAAATTGGTTGTCAAAGGTACACAACTGTACAAAAGACGAGTTGATTGTAGAAGCCGTTAGGCAAATGGCTGTGGCGGAAGTGGACAAGTATCCTTTGCTGGGGGGGTGGGAAGATGAACCTGAATTGGTTGATGAGATAATGGGTGATATTATGAAAGATCGATCGGCACATCCATTAAATCAAAAATTTGGACAAAGCACTACTTGACACGGATATTTTTTCTGAAAGCCGCAAGCGTATTAATCAGGGCGTCTTAGCCAAAGCTACCGCTTATCTGAATGTATTTGGACAGTACACTATTTCTGTCATCAAAGTGACTGAGGTTGTTAAAGGATGGCTTAAGCTTCAACGGGAAGACCGAATTCAGCAGTTTTTGGCG
>NZ_JACJUP010001125.1:0-2288 GCF_014748295.1 Planktothrix sp. FACHB-1355
ACAACGCAGAAACCCGGTTTCTTTAAGAAACCGGGTTTCTATGTACGGGAATTTTTTTGCTTGTCAATTACTGACGACAAGAAGTTTGACCTTCTGTGGTGGCAATTTCACCAGCTTCCATCAATTGCTTAAAGCGGCGCAGATCGTCTCCGATTTGCTGTTCCGGTTCTTCACCGAAAAGTTTGGCGATCGCAGATCCCAGCACACCACCAGGCGGATTGTATTCCATCACAACTTTCACTTCAGTACCGCGATCGGCAGGTGCGGGTTGAAAGCGCACAAAACCGGAATTATCGATATCTGCACCTTCAACTGAAGCCCAGGCAATTAACTTGTTTTGTTGGTCGTTGATGATTTCTGCATCCCATTCCACGCTATTACCCATAGGTGCGCTGGCAATCCAGTGGGAGCGTTTTTCATCGTATACTTTTACGTGTTTTAGATGCTTCATAAAGCGAGGCAAATTCTCAAAATTGTGCCAGAAGCGATAGAGTTCTTCAGGCGATTTATTGATAGTTACCGTCTTTTCAACTTTAATGCTTTGATTCATGCCTGTTGCTTCCTGAATACCCGTTTGTGCGGTTACGCCGCGATAAACTAAACCCCCACCAGCAACTGCCATTAACGCACCTCTAAGAGAGCGTTGCGACAAACCGTAAAGTACGAGTGCGCCACCACCGATTAACGATGTCCAACGCTCTGCATCAGTGACGTTGCCAGACGTTTCCTGTTGGTTGGTAGTATTTGTTGTCGTCATTTCCATTTCGTTATCTCCCTTGGATAGTTAATGGTTCATGGTTAATGGCGATCGATAATGAATCATTAACCATGACCGATTGATTAATATCGAAACACAGCTGCTAACGGCGCTTCATCAGGTACTTTATCCGGTTCGACTGCATAGACAGTACCGCCGTTCAAAAGTGTTTGAATTGCCGCTGCATCCAATAAATCTCGATCGCCTTTTTCCGGTTCGGGGTGCATATAAACTGTGTTCGTATCGGGATCGAAATTTCCCCACTGCTGCACGCCTACCGCCACAAACAATTCCTCGACTCGACCGAAATAAGCGGCTGGAACAGCTTCTTTAACATCAGTGCAAGTTTTGCCGGTGCTTGTCAGTTCTTTGTAGTGTTCGATCGCCTGTTGCTGTGACTGTAAAAATATCGGTTCAACAATTGGCAATGCTAGCGCGTGTAACTCTTCCGGAGTGAGTATTTTATTGTTGCCAGTAATACCTTCTTCAACTAGATGCTGGTAGCTATTTGCTTGTCGGTAAATTGGAAATAGATACTCTACTCCCGATAACACCAAAGGTGCTTTTTTACCGTTGAGATATTTCTGCAATCCACGATCGACTGCGTAGAAGAATTGCAGGAGATCCCGCTTGATATTATCCTTGTCCGGACTTCCCTGTCCGTGAAAAGTACCTGGCTGCTGGAAAGAATTGTTAGTTCCTCCTTTTGATGTAGCGATACGGTGCTGACCGTCTTTAGCAGTCTCGTCATATTGGAGAGCTTCGTCCATATTTTTCGGTACGTCTTCCAACTCGACTTCCTTGGCGCTGAAGCGCGTGCATTCTAGGAACCTGATTTGCTTTTGAGCGATCTCCAAAATGTAAAACTGCCCATCGCCAGTCAGCAGGCGCATTAGCGGTTTGAGATGAAAATGCTCGGTGACTACAACTAAGTCATCAAAATTTACCGGCAAGCGGTAGTAATGCAATACTCCATCAGCAATAAAAATTGCCAAACCATTGTCTTGTTGTTCCCAAAAATCGCCGCGATCGAGTTCTTCTTGGGCGGGCTGTAAAAATTTTAATGCTTCTCTGTCGCTGAGACCATTTTCGACTAAAAGTTCTTCTGCCTTTCGTATGGCATTTTTAAACCGGATGGGATTTTGTTGCAATTCTGCTCCCCCTCGGTATGTAGGCATATATATGGAAACGGACAATCCCTTTGGTTGTTCTACCAGTGTTTTGATTTCATCTACTGACAATAAACTCATGCTGTTTACTCTCCTCCAATTTTGTTGCGATCGCGATCTGGCTCCACCAGATTTCACTCCGCTCAGATCGCTCAGGCATTAACAGCCTATCCCTACAATCTATATCTGCAAGCTTATCTGCTCGTCTGTCTATAGGAACAAGCCTTCTCTTAAAGCGATCGAGAATAAAAACAGCACCGAAATTCGTCACCGTATTCTATTTATACTTCACTTTAGATAGATGTAAATAATATATTTATTATTATAATTAAATTTTTAATTTCGGTTATGGTGACATCCCC
>NZ_JACJUP010001126.1:0-2286 GCF_014748295.1 Planktothrix sp. FACHB-1355
AAATACGAATCTATCAGTCCGTTTTAATTGAACTTACCGGAACCACAAGCATAGTAATTCCCTGTCTACCAACAACTTTCACAACTTCATCGATAAAAACAATAACATCGCAATTAGAATGATAAAATCGAGCAGGCCAATAACTCCCCAAACACTTAACTCTTCCAGGCTGATTTTGAGAAATTGTCTTCTCCACCGTTCCCATTACCGCTTCTGAAAACATCTCAATTTGTGCAGGCGCAAATAAACTAACCACTGATTACCTCCCTTGTAACTTTTGGGGTAATAGAGTCTAGTTTCCACTTTCCCACCAAACTTAACCAGCGGAGATACCGAAGTTAAGCAAGAAGATAAGTTTTTGGAGCGATATTTCCGAAAATGCAGCAATAGCAAGCGTTTCAGCGGCTGGAAAATTGAGCGAACAGAATTCGCCAATTAGCTTAACTTCCTTAACTTCGGGATAAATTCCTTATCTTCCCGATCGCCAAAAAAAGCGATGATGTGAACGCGATCGCCTTTATACTAAAATTAAATAAACCCAACAGTTATCCTAATTCGTGAAAACAGACTCCATCTTCTATAGTCTATAAGTTACCCAGTAAAAGTCGAGAGGAGATCGAGGCAATGTTTGGATTGAGTGAGTTAAAACAAACAAGAGTTTATCAAGAAGCTTTCCAAGAAGGTGAGATAGCAGCGAAATTAGCAACAGTACCCCGCTTGTTAGGATTGGGGTTAACTGTGGAACAAATAGCACAGGCGTTGGAATTGGATGTAGAGGAAGTCAGTCAGGCGGCGCAACAGCAGTCTGCTAACTGAAAGTCCTTGAAACACCTTCTGTAGACTCTCAAGTGAGAGCGATCGCAGATTTATTCAGCAAGCCCTTACGATCCGCTCTCAATGAGAAAGCGGGGCTTTACCCCGCTTCCTCTTTAAAAGGATACTTATAAGTTGCCATTTGTAGGTTTGGCAGTTTCCAATTAAGTGGCTCAGTTATGCCCCTTTAGGGCTCTCAATTTCTATATTAGCGCGATTAACGGGAAAGAGTGTAAATTTTCGGTCAAGCTATGTGAAGTTTTGGAAAAGAATAATTAACGCTTGT
Source organism: Planktothrix sp. FACHB-1355 (assembly GCF_014748295.1). Taxonomy (NCBI): domain Bacteria; kingdom Bacillati; phylum Cyanobacteriota; class Cyanophyceae; order Oscillatoriales; family Microcoleaceae; genus Planktothrix; species Planktothrix sp. FACHB-1355. The sequence goes on from NZ_JACJUP010001126.1 coordinate 1,100, forward strand.
CAAGTTATGCGAAGCTGACCGAAAAGTTAAATGCTTGCCTTGAAATTGGCGATCGCGCACAAATGAGTGCGATTATTTTATTATAGCATAAGTCGCCATAGTTAAAGATTATATTTAACTGAAATATGACACCCCAGGAGGTAGAACTTTGCGATCGCATTCCCAGATAAAACTTGGGAACGAGAAAAGGAGAAATTCTAGTGCCTTCTACTCAGTAGCTGGTAGCGTGCGTTCGCGTTACCGCAGCACAGCATCCCCCAACAGTTGTCGGTGCGTTACACTTCGTTAAGGCACCCTACAAAAGTGACCCTGGCAAAATGCTTGATTTCTACCAAAAACTAGGTCAAAGTCTCCAGAAAAGCCCAGTAGTTATCGCCACTGTCATCAGTATTAAAGGTTCTGTCCCCAGAGAAGTAGGCGCAAAAATGATTGTTTGCCCAAATAATCGCATTATCGGTACAATTGGCGGTGGTGCTGGGGAAGCCAAAGCGATCGCACAAGCTCTCCAAGTGTTAGAAACTGGTGAAAAACAATTTGTGGAAATTGATTTATCGGGCGCACGCGATCGCGAAACTCAAGGTGTCTGCGGCGGTACAATGCAAGTATGGCTGGAACGCTGGACAAGCGCCAATCTGACGCTGGTCAATCAAATTATCGATATCCTTTCATCTGGAAATTCTGCTATACTTCTCACTCCGTTCAACCAAAATTTACAGCCCTATTTAGAAATCGCAAATAACGATAACAAACCAGAAACTAATTCCTGTTATCGAGAAACTTTGTTGCCTCTGCCAACATTATTAATAATTGGTGCCGGTCACATTGCTCTACCGTTAGCTCAAATTGCTCATTTAGCAGGATTTCGGATAATTGTACAAGACGATCGCACAGAATTCGCTACCGAAGAACGCTTTCCTCAAGCTTCTGCTATTTTAGCATTACCGATTACCAATTGCCAATTACCACGACCCGAAAATCTTTATGTCGCACTGGTAACGCGGGGAATGCAACACGACTTAGCAGCATTGCGAATTTTATTGAAATTAAACACAAAATATATCGGTGCGATCGGCTCTTTAAAGCGCGTTCGTTTAGTCAGACAACAATTACAACAAGAAGGATATCCCGAAAAGCAATTAAAATCAATTTATGCTCCCATCGGTTTGGATATCGGTGCTTTAACGCCA
>NZ_JACJUP010001127.1:0-2285 GCF_014748295.1 Planktothrix sp. FACHB-1355
CCCTGTAGGTGAGATTGCTCTGTGCAGTTACATACTTTTTGAGGTTTCAAAAGCATCTGCTTTGCCTCAAAATGGCTCCGGAATATGCCTTTTGCAGGTCTATTGGCATACACAATCCAGTTACTTTTCAGCCGAGGCATTAACACTGTTGACTCTTGCAATAGGATAGACAGAGCCATGCGAACTTGAATCAAAGCAATCATTTGAATATCAATCGATAGTCCTGATGCACGAAATTTCCGTTCCTCAACCCCATAAATTCTGTGCTGCTCTTCTCCGGTAAGTCCTAAAGCATCATCAGACAGGTTAATGTGATTAAGTTCAGAGTACAGCTGTAAGCATCTGTAGCAACCAGTCTGATCTGGAATATAGCCGAAAACTTCACCTCCTATACCTGTACGAAACACCGAAGCTGTTACAAAAGGAATTCTCGCTACTACACATTGGTCGCTCACAAACTCTCTGACACTCTTCTTATCTGAACAAGAAAGCACCAGATCTGAACGACGCACTGACTCAATAAACTTGGTGGAGTTCATCACATCTTCTGCAAAAGCTTCAACCTCTGCATTTGGATTTCGGTCTTCTATCCACTCCTTCTGGATATCTACTTTAAGTTTCCCCAGGTCTTTACGCATTCGAGGATGCTTCACAAGGTTCTCAGTTCCCAAAGTATCTGGATCGTAAAGTTCCCAAATGCGAATGCCATTCATTACAAGGTGATCGCAGGCTGGTGTACCACCACTACCCAAACCAACAATAGTGATACGCTTATCAGCAAACTGTTCTGGATTTAGCAGGTAGGTTATCCGGTCAAAATCAAGTAAAGAATTTTGCTCTTTCATTAGTGTTCTTGCTGTTTTCCAGGCCAGCGCCCAGTACGTTTCCAAACATCATATTTATTGACCCATATTGCAGCCTTTGCTACCATAAATGCTAAAGAGTAGCTTGAAGACCATTGCTCAGGCTTCATAACACATAAATCACCGTCTTTATACCTATGAGGACAAGCAGACTCAATCGTTGTTTCCGGCAACTTTATATTTGGCATAGTGTATGGGTAGTCTTCAGGAACTTCTATTTTGACGTAGTAAGAATTCCCGTCTGCTGTCGTCAAATACCCTTGTACAGAGGTCACAATTCCTTTTGAGCCTTTAAAGACAAACTGTGAAAAGTAGCGTTTTATCTTCTCACTTTCAACTGCCATCCTGGGTCTGGATAAATCAGCCCCCATAAATAATAGTCCGCGATTAGTAGCAATATTGGTCATTGTTAATTACCTCAGTACTCAGCCTTTTGATCGCGCAAAGCTACTCCTTTTGAAGATAGAGAGGGATTGTAGGGATGAACCTTACCATCTGAGTCAATCTCTACAAACTCATCTTCTTCTTGATCTTTAAAGGCTCTATCTGCCATGTTTCCAATGGCTTTTCCAAGACCGCCAGCAGCAGCACTGAAAAAGTTATCAGCGGCATTTCCTAGTATGTCTTCTAAATCACTTGACATTTTATAAACCTCTGAAAAACAGCTTTTTTTACGCAAAACATCGGTATTTTTTACAAAACTTTACATTCATTCCCTTATCGCTGTTTAGCTTTGAGTATTTTTACTTAGTAAAGTAGCCTTTGACCAAGCACAAGCTTATGAGCTATACCGATGCTAAACTAGCCACAACTAACTGTCTGCTAACAAACACTATAATTTTTGGTTAGCATTACACTATCAACTTACCCAAAACCCTTGCCATGTCTAACGATGAGATGTTTGCCGAGGCTGCAAATAACTGGGATTTAGAAAGGCTATACCGAGATTTGGCGGAAGCTAAGCACAAATGCGCTCCTCGCGCTAGAAAGGGACTAACTGAGCGGGAAAAGCTTTATCTGCGGGGATTGCTGTGCGGCTACAGTCCGGCTGAAATGGCTCGCAAACTATTGCAAAGTCCGAAGGGTGTGGAAGTTTATGTTTGCAAAACTTTATACCAATACTTTAAAAGTATGCCAGATGTACCTAACGAAAAGGTAGGAAATTGGAGAAATATTAATAATTTTCTGGAAGGTGCGGGATATAAAAGTCAAACTAAGTCTTCTGTTAAATCTAAATTAAATTATTCTTTGCCTTTAGAGCCATTAGTAAAGATACTTAATGTAGGTTTTGAAGAAACGAATGGAAATACAATATCAATTGATATTAATATTCGATTAGCGTTTCCTTCTGATGCAGAATCTCAAAGAACGGAAGATATGGGAGAGAGCGATCGCACTATTAAATGATGAAAGTAAAGGTGC
>NZ_JACJUP010001128.1:0-2225 GCF_014748295.1 Planktothrix sp. FACHB-1355
GGCATGGCCAATACGGAAATTGCACCAGACGATGCCTCCGAATTGCAAAATAACTTAGTTTGGTATCATAAAGCCGGAGCCGGAAAAAAACTACCAATTCCCGAAGTAAGAGCTGCGATGCTCTTAAGAATGAACTTCCACTTGCAAGGTGCATCGGGAATTCGGTGGAAATTGATCGATCGCATGAAAACCTTTTTAAACAACAACGTTACTCCCCACGTCCCCGAACTCGGCTCGATCGGCGCTTCTGGCGACTTGACACCCCTAGCCTACATCACAGGTTCGATTATTGGCTTAGACAAACGATTTACAGTGGACTTTAAAGGCGTAGAAATGTCATGCTTAGAAGCCTTGGAAAGGTTGGGAATGCCTCCGATCGATTTGTTACCCAAAGAAGGTTTAGCCATGATGAATGGCACTTCTGTGATGACTGGAATTGCCGCTCTTTGCACCTATGACGCTAAAGTTTTACTCGCTTTGGCAATGGGATCTCATGCCTTAATGATACAAGGATTGGGCGGGACAAATCAATCATTTCATCCCTTTATCCACCGACTGAAACCGCATTTCGGACAAGTGTGGACAGCGGCAGAAATGGTGAAGTTGCTAGCCGGTTCGCGTTTGAGTTTCGATGAATTAAACGGCGCGAATCACTTTAATGGGGAAAGTTTAATTCAAGACCGTTATTCGTTGCGCTGTTTGCCGCAATATATGGGGCCGATCGTCGATGGTATGAAAGAAATCGAGCGCCAAATTGAAGTAGAAATCAACTCGGTTACCGATAATCCCGTTATTGATGTGAATCATCAAGCTAGCTATCACGGCGGTAACTTTTTGGGGCAGTATATCAGCGTGGGAATGGATCGGTTGCGCTATCTTTTGGGATTGTTGGCAAAGCATTTGGATGTGCAAGTTGCGCTGTTAGCTGCACCGGAGTTTAATAATGGCTTATCTCCTTCTTTAGTGGGGAATACTGAAGGTTCGGTCAACATGGGATTGAAGGCTTTACAAATTACGGGAAATTCCATTATGCCGATGTTGACATTTTACGGTAATTCGATCGCCGATCGCTTTCCCACTCATGCAGAACAATTCAACCAAAATATCAATTCTCAAGGTTTTGCCGCCGCGAATTTAACCCGGAATTCGATAGAACTCGCTCAGCAATATATGGCGGTTGCTTTGATGTTTGGCGTGCAAGCGGTAGACTTGCGAACTTTTAAAGTGGCGGGTCATTACGATGGACAAAAGTGTTTGTCGTCACGCACTAAACCTTTGTATGAAGCGGTGCGACAAGTAGTTGGAAAAGCTCCTTCTGCCAAAGAACCTTATATTTGGAACGATCGCGACCAATTTTTAGACGAACATTTGGCAGCAATTACCGCTGATATTCAAGCTGGCGGGGTAATTGTAGAAGCTGTCAAAGAGATTTTGCAGGAGCTAGGGGATAGGGATTAGGGACTAGAGAAAAGAGGTAAAAAAGATGATAAAGTCTCCACCTCTTTTTTCTTTTCTCTTCCCTCTTCCCTAGCCCCTATTCCCTAACCCCTATTCCCTATTCCTAAAACCATGAACATCGCTCAGAACATTGAGCGGGGGAGGCGCATTTTTCCTCAAAAAACCGCTCTGATTTTTGAAGGTCAATGTTTCAGTTACGAAGAACTCGATGAAAGGGCAAATCGAGTCGCGAATGGATTGCAAAATTTGGGTATCAAAAAAGGCGATCGCGTAGCTTTGTATTTGCCCAATATTCCGGAATTTATCTTTGCTTATTTCGGCATTCAAAAACTGGGGGCTGTGTTGGTTTCCATTAACGTAATGCTGAAGCGAGATGAAATTTGGTATATCCTTAACGATTCGGGGTCGAAGGCGATTATTACAACTGAAAAGTTGCGGTCAAATGTGCCCGATCGCGATTTAGTTGACTTGGGGCGGGTGTTGCTGACAGACAGTCCCAATGCAACGGGTTTAAAACTAGAAGAATTAATGGCAATTTCTTCTCCCATCTTTCAATGTGTAGAGATGGAACCGAAAGACCCAGCGACAATTGTTTACACTTCTGGAACGACTGGATTTCCCAAGGGTGCAGTACTTTCTCACGGCAATGTGGTCTCGAATATGCACTCCCAGCGTTACAGTTGCGGAATTACACCAAATGATAAGTTGTTGCTTTATTTGCCTTTATTCCACTGTTTTGGACAGAATGCAATTTTGAATAGCGGATT
>NZ_JACJUP010001129.1:0-2277 GCF_014748295.1 Planktothrix sp. FACHB-1355
CAAGCGTGGGCCAAAAGCTCGCAGCACCAAACAGAAAGCTCGCATTGAACGTATCCGCGATATGCAGGCGCAGGAGTTTAAACAAGTTCAAGGAAAAGTTGATATTGCTACTCCTGGGCGTCGGATTGGCAAAAAAGTTATCGAAATTACGAATATCTCTAAAGCGTACAGCGGACGCACTTTAATTAGCAATTTCACTTACAATTTTAATCCGGAAGACCGACTCGGTATCGTTGGCGGAAATGGCGCTGGGAAATCTACTCTGCTTAATATTATTACAGGCCGGGATCGCCCTGATTCGGGTAGTGTTGAGATCGGCTCTACGATTCATATCGGGTATTTTGACCAGCATTCTGATGAGTTACTTGCCGCTATGAATGAAAATCAGAGGGTAATTGATTACATTAAAGAAGAAGGTGAATTTGTCAAAATTGCCGATGGTACTCAGATTAGCGCTTCGCAAATGTTGGAGCGATTTCTGTTTCCCGGTAATCAGCAATATGCACCGATTTATAAACTTTCTGGTGGTGAAAAGCGGCGTTTGTTTCTGTTAAGAGTTTTGATGGGTGCGCCAAATGTGTTGATTTTGGACGAACCGACTAACGATCTGGATGTGCAGACTTTGGCGGTGCTGGAAGATTATCTGGAAGATTTTAACGGTTGTGTAATTGCAGTTTCGCACGATCGCTATTTTCTCGATCGCACTGTAGATACTATCTTTGCTTTTGAATCGGGTGGGAATATCCGTCAATATCCCGGTAATTACTCAATTTATCTGGATTTCAAAAAAGCAGAAGAAGAAGCTTCTCCCAAGCCTGAAGAAAAGCCCAAAGAACCTCGCTCGAAAGTTAAGGAAGAATCAACCGATCGCCACAAACCGCGCAAGCTTTCATCTAAAGAAAAACGAGAATTTGAAATGTTAGAAAGTAAAATAGCTCAGATGGAAGCTGAAAAAGCTGAAGTGGAAAAAGCACTTTACAATGCTCCTCCTGGAGAAGTCACTAAGGTGCGAGAGTTGTACGAAAAAGTGGAAGCTTTGACTAAGGCTATCGATCTCGCAACTGAGCGCTGGTTAGAATTGGCTGATATTCAGTCCTAATATAAGCTGGCTCTGCTTCTTTGGGGTGAAAACCTTGTTTTGTTTGCTCTCCGGTAAATAGTGCGATCGGTAAACCTCATGATTTGAATAGCTCGCTTACTTTCTGAGGCTTTTCTGTGGCTCTATGTCCAATTGCTCGATTCCCCAAAAACCTAGTTTTCCGCACTAACTACGCAAAAGTCGATCGAATTATTTTTTAAGCTATGAAACTAAAAAAACTAAGTTTTCATAGGTATTCAACGCCAGTAAGTAGCAACTTACTTTATTTATTTTGTAGCAAAAAGTAGGAAAAGTAGGAAAAGTAGGAAAAGTAGGAAAAGTATAATAATTAAGATATTTAAAAAAGTGATAGAGAACCTTTACAGAAAGAATAAGCTGTGATTTAAATTGATACTGGAGAACAAAACCATCAATTTTTCTATGAGGTGTATCCCTTCTGTTACCAATTTTGGGCATTGCACACCTATTTTGGCATAACATCCAGTCGATACAGCTTCTAAATTTCTTCCTGCGATAGAGCAGTACTAACTTTGATGCTGAGTTTCTCAAAAAAAAAGGGCATATAGCACATTTCCGGTAAAATCAAACAGTCATTTGGATCGGCGAGCGCGTGCAAGCATCTAACCAGGCACTTGGCCTTATAACTGTAGTTTGGTTTGTCGAAAGTTTGCTATATATTCTGGATTTGCTTACCTCTATTATCTTCGGAATGCCAAGCCAAAATCTGCAATTTTATGGCCCAAATCATCTATCTTAAGGAGTAAATTTAAAAAAATTATAATTTCTTTATGTTAGAGTGACTGAACAATAAGCTATATTGTCCTTGGAGTCAAATCGAAATAGGAGGATTGAAAGCCTAAAATGTTTAGCATACCACATATCTACTTGTCAAGATGTAGGCACTCTTGAGTTGAACACTTAATAGAACAGCTGAATGGATCTGAGAAAGTTGGCCGATCGAATCTAAAACGATCCATATTCGCTCTGCTAAAACGGTAATAATTACCACCTAAAAAATTTACTCTTTACTGAGCCAGTCAAATGCAAACCGATGCCATACTGGAAAAGTATCTGTTAGCAAGCTAAGCAACCCACAAGGTTGTTGAAATTTGGAAAAGTTCGCGTTATTACGCGAAGCAAACAGCCCCCAAATGGAGAAAACCAGTAAGGAGGTTTTA
>NZ_JACJUP010000113.1:0-9969 GCF_014748295.1 Planktothrix sp. FACHB-1355
ATGAAAATGCGACGCTTGAACGGAGAATGATCAACTCCAATTACTTAGGAAAAATAACGATAAAATTACCGGCGATGTAAAACACGCATCACTTCTATAACATCTTCATTAACTTCTATTCCAATACGATAATCGCCGATGCGGATACGATAGCGACCCGCGTAACCTTGCATGGCTTTAATATCGAGAACTTCCTCCAATGTTTTGATTGTTTCTAAAGTTGCAAAAGCAAGCTCGTAGATACGTTGGTATGATGTCGAACTCTTCAGTTTCTTTAAGTCTTTTAGAAAATTTTGACGGTATTTAACTTCCAAGATGATTATTCCTCAAGATACGCTAAGGCTTCTGCACGATCTAGTAAGGGAGTATTAATAGCTTCATCCATTGCTTTGTTCATACAATAGTCTTCTACCGCGTCCGCAAGTTGCTCTACAGAAACCTCTTCATTAGGTACTATTTGTCGCCATAACTCAATAGGAATCACTACAGCGCTTACATCTCCGTCTTTGTTCGTAAGATATTCAATATTTAATACATTTTCCATGTCATACTCCAGAAAGTTGCTTTGCTCGATCGTCTATGCGATCGCCCACGGCACGCACTCGCGATCGAATTATATAAAACTGAGGAGTGAAATCCTACTAATTGGCTGCCCAAAGAAGCGATAAATCGCTGTATTCTTTGAAAATTGGATCGGCACTCACAAGCATCATACCCTCAATTTGAGCTTGGGCAATCAACATTCTATCGAAAGGATCTCGATGATGCAATGGTAACGCAGCCGCTTGCAAGGCATGAGGTGCTGTAATTTCCAGATATCGCGCACCTAACTGCACCATGCGCGTCGAAATATAACTATCTATTGGTTCTGGTAATGGCAACTTTCCGATCGAAACTTTTATTCCAATTTCCCAGATACTAGCAACAGAAAACCACAATTCGTTGGTTTCATCGGCAATGTGTGCGATCGCGTCTTCATTCAATCTCTCTGGTTGAGCAAACCACCACAACCAACACTGCGTATCCAGCAAAAGTTTCACTCTTCATTTCCCTCGAATGCTGCCAAAATCTCTTTTGGCAACGGATCGTTGAAGTCCTCTGGCACAATAAACCTCCCTCGATCTTGCCCTAAACTAGCTCGTCGATTGGATGAAGTACGAAACGGAATCAACTTGGCGATCGGGATGCCTCGGTTTGAAATAATGATTTCTTCTCCAAGTTCCACACGGGACAATAGTCGTGACAGATTCGTTTGAGCTTGATGGATATTTACAGTTTCCATTGGTTGATAAACTGAGCCCATAAACTAAGTTTAGTTTGATTCTGATGGTTGTGCAATAGCGATAATGCTACGCATCCGTATCGCGCACCCTTGCAAGCATCGATCGCTCTCAAGCGATATCCCTTCCTTGTAGCTTAGATTAACGCAAGGAAAGACAACTTCTTTTTTCACTCACAATCTTATCTATTTCCACCATGACAATGCGACGATCGTACAACTCTTCAAAACGGAAACTATCATGCCGTCAAATCAGAAAATAAGTTGCTCGACAATCCGCACTTGCACAATTGTTAAACACGATCGGGTGCGTCACCTTCCGGCGTAACGCACCCTACTGCTCTGTAATTGTGGGAATTCCTTTCTAGGTATATTGACTTAGCGTAAGTAATTACTCACAGAATATTTATTATTTTTCCGATCTTTTTTTAAGTGCCGCGAGTAACTGCGGTTTTACTTCTCTAACCCATATTTCAAAGTTAAAAGTGTCATGATTGTCACCAACTCGTGTCTGAACAGACTTTTTGACTTCGGTTTTCATTTCTGTTTTCTCCATTTGCTCTCTAACTCTATCTATAAAGTAGCTTCCGTTAATTTTAGATGGCTTGTCATATATCTTAAGGTGTAAGAACTATACTTTATGCAAAACTTGCAAGAAAATCATGCGATATCTGGATATTACAAGGTTTAGGTTATGATTTAGTTAATCTTTAATAAAAAATTAGTTCCCTGATGGAAGTACACGATCGCATCTATGTTCTCAATCACTAAAAAAATTAACGATCCGGTGCCAAATAAAGCTAAAGCTTAGTAGTTTGCGTCTGATAACGGTGCTTAACTTAATGGCTATATTTTAGCCTTAAATCCCACTAAAATATCAAAATTATAGATATTTGCCGATGTCGATCGCATTAATTTTCATTTATATGTAGTGATATTCATTTTAGATTTACATTTGTCAACCATCAAAACCTAAAAAAAATATAAAAATTTTCCCGATTACTTCCAAACCAAGGGTCAGAAACCGGGTTTCTTGTCACTATCCTTCGCTGAAAACCTAGATTTTCTGTTGAGAAAGCCGATTTCTTCAGCCTATTGAGTTATGTGCAAGATGTGAGTTCCCCACTTGCCACTTTTCCCTGTGTAGTATATTGTAGTATTAATGAAACCGCAAACCGCTTGACTGAGTTTGCGGTACGGCGAGGAGGTGGCCCAATGGATGCAATCAATCAAACAGTCGGCGGAATACTTCAACACCTGCGATCGCATAACGAACCCTTTGTCCTCCACAAAGGCAAACAGCCGGAATGGAACGACGAAGCTTTGCACAGCAGCGCATACCAACACAATGCAGAGCTTTACGCACTCATGGGAGTAGCCAAAGGAGTACTTCCGCAAGGACGCGATCGCATCTTATTCCAGGTATTGCGAACCTCTCGCATCGGAATGACTCCAGAAGTGCGTCACACACTCGATCGCATCACCAACTTGCTATTGAGCGTACTGCACCCAGACAAAGTACTAACAGTATTTTTAGCTCTGCGGCGAGTGCGAGCCAATCACAAACATACAGCCAAAGCCATCCTCAACTACATATTGAATCATCCTGATTTTGAGGATATGGCCAACTGCCGGCGACCCACATTAGAGGATTGTTTGTCACACGCAATGGGGAAAAACGTAGCCAGAGCTTGTGCCAAAATGCTCGCCAATCCTGCTCTTGCAGACCAACAGTATTTGCGCCGCCATTTGCTCAGATTTGCTCGCGATCCAGAAAAAGTAAAAACAATTTTTCCTGGATTGTACAAACAAGGTACGCGACAAACTGGCAGCGGTCAATACAAACTCGCCCATACCCAATTCCTAGAAAAATTCGATCGACAAGAAGAACGACCCAAAACTATTACAGCTACCAATCGCGGTGACATTTCCGCAACCTTGATTCACCTGTACCGAGGTGGCATATCTAGCGAATTGCAACAAGCTTTAGAGCGTTACGTGGAAGACAGCGCCAAAAAGCTACCGCGATTTCATGGCAAATTGGCCCTCGTACTCGATGCTTCTGCTTCCACAAAAGGGTATGGCGATCGCGAATATTGCTGCATTTCCCAATCAGTCGCATTCCAGCTTGTGCTAGAGAAATGCTGCCCAAATTTGCAAATTTTTGCCGTGGGAAATTCCGGACATATCCCCATACCAGAAGGCAACACCGATCTCGCGCTTGCCTTACTGGATGCCTTAGAAACGCAACCGGATTTAGTGGCGATCGTTTCTGACGGTTACGAAAATATTTACCCAGGCGATTTAGCCAGACTAATCGCCACATTACCTCAACTTGGTATTCACACACCTGTGGTTTTCTGCCACAGCAAATTTACCGGCAGCGACGATCTAACTTTACGGCGACCTGCCACTAATTTACCAGAATTGGAATTCTGGCATCAAGACGATTTTGAAGACTTATTGATATCCATCTTATCAATGACAAATCAAAATCAGAGCGAAATTGGATTGCGAGAGTTTCTGCTCAAAAAATTGGATTTAGTCATTAGTTAGTAGTCAGTTGTCAGTCGTCAATTGTAGCGAAACCCAACAAATCCTGACGATAGAGTTGGGTTTCGTTACCTCAACCCAACCTACCCACTACCAACTACTGACTTGCCGAAGCTAGCAGAAATAATATCACTTGTCCCTATTTCTTCACTACTGACAACTGACCACTGACCTACTCCCCATTACCATGCTTTGCCAAGAATTAATTCTCAGCACATTTGACTTTTCCCCATATCAATTGGGGATACCCCAGCAATCCGGATTGATGACCGTCGTGCCAATCTTCGGCGCGGATAATAAAGGTAAATATACAGGCCCTCTGACCGGTTTAAAACTCAATCGAGTCACCGGATACGGTAGTGTAGAATTGACAAATCCCGCCGATAGCGGTATAGCTATTGTACCTCTGCATATCGGTTATATTCAAGACGGAGCGCAAAATCACGCCTTGTGTCGATCGGCTTTTATTGCAGGCGGCCAAAAGCTGATGTTTGAAGATGCTTGTTGCGTTCAACAATCTCAAGGCGGCTATTTGGAAGGTCGCGAACAATGGTTTTTCATCTTACCCGTGCAACTGCGTTTGCAAGCGCTGCAACTGCGAGGTCAGAAGAGTTACAGCAAACTTTGGAATGCCATCAGTCACCTGAATCAACAATTTAACCTGCCCAACAGAGGCCATTTGGAGCAAATCATCACCCGCCAGCGAGCATTTTTGACTCAATATCAAAGTCGATTTGAATTGTTAGAAAATCAAACAGGGGCGCTGTTTTTCCTGGGCGATAAGTTAGCTGGGATAGAAATAGCACCAACTGCGGCTTATTTCCAAGAAATGTGGATGCCTTTGGTTTGTTTCTGCTACGGTACAGCGGCGATGTATTTCGAGCAAAAAGCTGGCATTGTGGCAGAACAACAACCCGCACCTTTTGCTGCTAGCAATCTGCGGGAACTGCGCTTTCAGTTACAGCAAAGCCGTCAAAAATTGCAAGAGCAAGTGCTATCCCAATTAGCCGCAACACCCGCAGAAAAATTCAACGTTCAGGAAGAAGAACGGTTCTGCGAATTGCGTTTGCAAACTGCGATCGGCAATAATTTTGCAGGTCAATTTGTCGAAGATAGCGGACAACTGGTGTACGCTTCCCTGTTTGCCAAACCAGAATATATTTTGTCGAAAAACTTGACACCCTTGGCAGCAGCGTAGTACACTATATTACAGTAGGAACTGAGTTAGATAAGGTGTTGCTACCCCCCTGATTCCAAATTTGGGAAGTTGCGTTGAAAACAACATTGCACGCCTTTATGCTAACCGCCCGTCCTACTAATTCTTCTTCAGCTTTAGATGCGATCGCTCTATTTTTCAACTTTTCAACTGATTTACTTGCCGAGGTCAAAAAGGATTGCAGAGCTTGCCGCCTGTCCTGCCTTGCTGCTAGGAACTGTGCAAAGACTTCAATTTTACCTATAGAGGTACTCACCTTGTCAGTGAGTTGGGGGGTGCAATTCCCTCCCTCGGCTTTTCAACTAGAAATTGTGCCGTCGGGCATAATTGTTTTCTGGAAAATCACTTCTTTGAGGATAGCTTTATTGAGGTTAGCGCCTCTGAGATTCGCATAACTGAGGTTAGCACCTGCGAGATTAACTTTGCTGAGGTTAGTCCATCTCAGATCTGCTCCTTCCAAGTCAGCCTCGCTCAGGTTAGCCTTAAATAAGTATACTCCATTGAGATGAGCTTCTCTGAGACTAGCTTTAAAAAGGTCAGCTTTATAAAGGTAAGCTCCAATTAGGTAAGCTTGGTGCAACTTAGCATTGCTGAGTTTAGCATTGCTGAGGTTAGCGCCTCTGAGGTTAGCTGCTGCGAGGTTAGTTCCCACCAAGTTAGCATCACCCAGATCGGCTCTTTCCAGGTTAGCTTCTCCCAGGTCAGCACCGATGAGGTTAGCATAACCGAAATCTGCTTCCGTGAGGTCAGCTTTCAATAGATTAGTGCCGGTCAAGTTAGCTGCGGTCAGGTTAGCTTCGTTGAGGAGTGCTTCCTGAAGGTTAGCAAGACTGATGTTAGCATTGCTGAGGTTAGCGGTAATCAGTAAAGCTTGGCCGAGATCTGCTTTTCTCAGGTTAACTTTTTCCAAGTTCGCGCCTCTGAGATTAGCGCCTTGGAGGTTTGCTTCGCTGAGGTCTGGTTCTGTATCCTGGTGGGAAGTTCTCCACTTAAGCCATTTCACCGCTCCTTCTTTAAGTAGGGTAAGATGCTCTATGTTTGCCATCTATCTTGAGTTTCCTTTCCGCGATCCGGGGTTGCCAAAGAAGACTGTAACCTAATCTTGGTTTGTTTGAGCAAGTTTTTAGAGAGTCTGAGTGCGGCTGAAATCTGCGGGTGTTTGGCCAAAAACGCCATAACCTTAAGAAATGAATATTTTTAGAGTGCGTAAAGGAGACCCAAACACCTGCACCCCCGACTCCAGGCAAAGCGCGATCGAGTTTCATTTAAACTAATCCCCGCTAGGGGACTGAAAATTGCAGGAATAATTTATGTTAGGTTTCGATCGAATTACATTCAATCCGCGCATCATGGCAGGACAAGCTTGTATTCGAGGGATGCGAGTTCCGGTTTCATTGATTTTAAATTTGGTGGCGAATGGAAAAACTGTAGCTGAGATTATAGAAGATTATTCATATTTGGAACCGGAAGATATTCAGCAATCATTGATGTATGCGGCATGGTTAGCCCGTTATGAAATCATTAATGAACGTTTGGCACAGGTGCTGAATCGATTTGAGGAGGATTTGGCAGCAGGAGCAATTATTTCTGTTAAGGATGAAGCTTTCCGGGTGAGGCGATTGCCAATATGAGCATAGTCGTCCCAGCTGAACAAAAATAGAGTGGGGGAGTGGGGGAGTGGGGAAGTCAAAAGTCAAAAGTCAAAAGTCAAAAGTCCTCCTCTTCCCTCTTCCCTAGCCCCGACGCCCTAACCCCTAGCCCCTCTCTTAGCTAAGTGCCCAATTAACAAGAGTGCGAACACCGTAACCGGTAGCACCAACGTTGTTGTAGCCGTTTTCCTTGTCTGCCCAAACTGGGCCGGCAATGTCCAAGTGTACCCAAGGGGTTTCTTTGACAAATTGCTTGAGGAACAAAGCAGCGGTGATGGAACCGCCGGGACGGGGGCCGGTATTTTTCATATCGGCGATTTGGGATTTTAAACCATCAAAGTATTTCTCTTCCAGAGGCATCCGCCACAGTTTTTCGCCAGCAAGTTCGGCAGCTTCAATAATCTCGTTGGCGACGGTATCGTTCGGACTCCACAAACCGGCAATATCATCGCCTAAAGCGATGACGCACGCACCGGTGAGGGTGGCTAAATCGATCATGGCATCAACGCCGAGTTTTTCGGCAAACACCAAAGCATCTGCCAGAGTCAGGCGTCCTTCCGCATCGGTGTTGTTGACTTCGATCGTCTTGCCGTTAGAAGCTTTCAGAACATCGCCTGGGTGCATGGCGCGACCGCCGATCATATTCTCGGTAGCTGCGGTGATAAAATGAACTTCCACATCGGGTTTGAGTTGGGCGATCGCTTTTGCCGCACCCAGAGTTGCCGCTGCACCGCCCATATCTATTTTCATCATCTCGATCCCGCTACCGGCAACTTTGATATTCAAACCGCCAGAGTCGAAGGTCAAACCTTTACCGATAATTGCCAGTTTGCGGCGCGGTGTTCCCTCCGGTTTGTAAGTCAAGTGAATAAACTTGGGGGGTAATTCCGAAGCTTTGGCAACACCCAAAAACGCACCCATCCCCAGCTTTTCGCAATCTTCTTGTTCCAAGATTTCTGCCGCCAAGCCGAATTCTTGTGCCAGCGCTTCTGCTGTTTGGGCCATCGTCACCGGAGTTACCTCGTTAGCTGGTGCGGCCACCAGTTCCCGCGCGAGGATAACACCGGCACAGATTTGCTTGGCGCGGTTAATTGCGTCTTCTTGACCCTCGAAACCCAGTAAATCGACTTGTTCGAGTTGCGGCCCTTTGTCTTCCGATTCTGACTTAAAGCGATTATCTTGGTGCAGAGCCAGTTCTATACCTTCAACGATCGCCCCAGTTGTAGTTGCAGCATCATTATTCCACACTGGTAAGCTCAGGCCCAAGGTTTTGCATTTTTCCTTTTTGGCTAACCGAGCTGCTGCTGCTGCCGATCGGCGCAAAGAATTTAACTTCTGCGTTTCGGCCTTGCCCAGTCCCACCAGTATAATTTTACGAACCGGACTGCCGCTACCGCCAACGCGAGTCGAAGCGCTGCTGCCTTCTTTGCCCTTAAATTCGGTTTCTGCAATCAATTCTTGCAAAGTACCGCCGAACTTCTCGTTTAACTGGGCTAAATCGCCAGTTAACTCCACCGCATCTTCAAAAAAGCCAATTGCCAATCCATCCCCCGACCAATCTAAGCGCGGGGTATTTGTTGCGCGAAATTCCATTCCCCGTTTCACCAATTCACCAATTTAAGTACCTGTACCAGTATCGATCAATATTGGCGAACTGCCCTACCCCAAGCATCCGAGATACGTTAAACTAGCTCCCATCTTATGTTTTTTAACAGCTGCGGTTAAAACTTTTAACCAAGCCTAATCACTTATTGTCATCTTCCGAAGGAGATATATATTGGGTCAATCTGGGATGCAGTTGACTGGATTCCTACAAACCCAAACTCGGTAAAAAGTTGTAGCTTCCCCAGACAAAAGGCAAACTTAATGATGTGTCAATACTGTTAGGTTAAGACTCGCTCGCCCCTAGCCTTCCTTGACAAGAGGGGTTGGGGTGCAGTCCATGAAGTAAATCAAACGCTACCAACACAGTATTGAAGAATAAGTTACTCACAGCAGGCACAACTAGCTATGTGTCTGTTCTTGTCAAATCGAGCTTCTGTAATCGTTGGGCGGTGAGAAGTGATGCAAAAAGTAATGAAAAATCCAATTCCCTTGGCTGTTGGTGCGGGGCTATCGGTTTTGTTGATTGGAAGTACCTTGTTATTAATGAGATGGAGCGATGGGGAACAGGCTGCGCCCGAAGCTACTGAGGTGCAGGCTGAGCTAAGTTCTCAGTCAAAAGAAAAGCCGAAGTCCGCAACACTGCCACTGGTAACACTTTCACCGACTCAACGGGCAAGCGAGCTAGAAAAGATCGCCTCCGGAGGAAAATCGCTCGATCGCCATCGCGCCCGGTATGTGCTAGCTAGCGACCTCATTCAACAATATCGCGGGCAAAAGGCGATCGCTTGGTTGGCAGGATTGGAACAAGATTATCCCTTATTAGCGCCACATATAATCGCAAAACGCGCCCAAGCTTATGAAGTGAGCGGCGATAAAGCCAAAGCAAACGCAACTTGGCAAGAAGTGCTGCAAAAGTATCCGGAAAGTCCGGTAGCGGCAGAGGCGCTGTTTGCTTTGGGACGCACCGATCCGCAATACTGGGATAAGGCGATCGCATCTTTTCCCAGTCACCCCCGCACCGCTGAAATCGCCTGGACTCGCCTCAAGCAAAATCCCGATCGACTGCCCCTGCTACGGCTGTTAGTCAAGCACGACCCCGACAGCAAGCAAATCAACACCGTCTTAGAAACCCTACAAAACAAGTATGCCGCCCAGTTAAAGCCGGAAGATTGGGAAGCAATAGCCTACATATACTGGGATAGGTTTGATTTCGACAAAGCCGGACAAGCTTATGCCAAAGCTACCCGCACGCCCCTCAATCTCTACCGCGCCGGTCGGGGACGCCAACTGCGCGGTAAAAGAACAGAAGCTGTATTAGCTTATCAGCAGTTGCTCAAGGAGTTTCCCGAAGCGAAGGAAACTGGTTTGGCGGCGGTACGCTTAGGGCAGTTACTTTTGTCTCCAGCAGCTTTACCGTATCTGGATATGGCAATTAACCGATTTCCAGAAAAAGCCGGTGAAGCACTTTTACTCAAAGCCAAAATTCTCGACGGTACGGGAAGCGCCAAGTCAGCATCGCAAGCTCGTCAGTTGGCGCTGAGCAAATATGCAGATTCCGAAGCTGTGGCTGAATATCGTTGGACTGTAGCTAGAGGTAGAGCCAAAGTCGGAGACTTCCTGGGCGCTTGGCAATAGGCCCAACCGATTACTAAGCACAATCCCGATAG